>JAYULG010000420.1:0-2024 GCA_043763755.1 Akkermansiaceae bacterium
TAAACTCTAAGGCTATGGCGCTGCGAGGGGTGCTTCGATGCTTTTGAAGAGGCGGAAAAGATCGCTATTTGACGTAAAGATGGTGGTGGTATCTTTACCGAGGGTTTTCTGATAGGTCTCAAGAGTTTTCACGAACTGATAGAAATCAGCGGCGGTGGGACTGGAGCTATAGGCAGAGGCATAGATCTCGGTGGCTTTGGCATCGGCTTTGCCTTTGATTTCTTGTTCCTTGCGGTATGCCTCAGACTGGATAGAAAGAAGGTCCCGTTCTTTGCGGCCAATGATTTTAGCAGCCTCACCGGCGCCCTCGGAGCGGAAGCGATCGGCGATTTGTTGGCGCTCTGACGCCATGCGAATGTAGATTTTATCAATCACGCCGGACTTGTAGTTGATGCGTTTGAAGCGCACATCTACCAGCTCAATGCCCCATGATTTTACCTTCGGCTGGGCGGCTTTGAGGATTTGATCACTGAGGACAGAGCGGCCAAACTGGATGGCAGGAAGCGTGCCGAGATTGGTGTCTGCGGCGGCGAGTGCTTCATCACGCATTGGCTTGCGATTTTTTTCACTGCGGATGACTTCGATGAGATCATGCGCGGCGATGACGTTACGAGTCTCGCTGCCGATGATGTCGTCGAGCCGGGAGAGCGCGCTGCGTTCATCGCGGAGTTTTTCATAGTAGGTCTTGGGGTCTGAAATACGCCAGCGCGCGAAGTTATCGACGGTGATGTAGAGCTTATCCTTGGTGGGCATCTCAGTGGCAGGGCCATCCCAAGCGAGCGTGCGTTTCTCGATCCTGTTTACCTGCTGAATGAAGGGTTTTTTGAAATGCAGGCCGGCCTGGTTGATTTCAGGATTCGAGTTGATGGGATTGCCGACGGGCTTGCCAAACTCGGTGACGAAGATCTGTTCGTTCTCACTCACGGTGAAGGCACTGCTGATAAAAACGATGACCAGTGCGCCGAGCACGATGAGGGAGATGATGAATTTCATTTTGACAAAGTTGCGGGTAAAAGTGGAAAAACGTAGCTCAGTTTGATTTTAAGTTCATAAGCGGGAGGAACTGCTTGGCGTCCTCATCGATGATGATTTTCGAGCCAATCTGGGGTAGCACTTGATTCATCGTTTCCAGATAAAGGCGGCGCTTGGTGATGGCGGGTGCCTTATCATATTGGATGAGGAGTTCTTTAAAGCGGGCGACATCGCCCTCTGCCTCGTTGATGCGTTGGATCGCGAAGCCCTCGGCACCAGATATGCTCTGGTCTGCCATGCCCTTCGCCTTGGGGATCACTTGGTTATATTCGCCATTGGCCTGATTGATAAGGGTTTCCCGCTCCTGTTGGGCGCGGTTCACTTCTTCAAAGGCGGTCTGCACACGCGGTGGTGGATGCACATTCTTGAGCTGGATCTGCTCGGCAGAAACGCCCATGCGCAAAGTTTCGAGGATGGTCTTGAGGCGGCTGAGGGACTCAGTCTCAATATCGGTGCGGCCAATGGTGAGCACCTCGTCCACCGTGCGATCTCCGATGACTTGGCAGACGACGCTTTCCGTAAGGTCACGCAGAGTGGGGCCAGGTTCGCGGGAGTTAAACAAATAGTCCTTGGGCGATGAAATGCTGTATTGGAGAATCCATTCCACCTGCGCTGCGTTCAGATCGCCAGTGACCATATCTCGCTCAAGATCCGGTTCACTGCCGTATTGGTCTGGATTGGTCGCATTCGGGCTAGAAAAACCAAACTCGAGTTTGAGCTGGCGGCGGATGGGAACAATGGTGGCAGTATCAATCGTGTAGGGTAGCTTGAAATGGAGTCCAGGCTCGGCGATTTCCTTAAATTTTCCGAAGCGTTGCACTACCGCGACGGACTCTGGCGAAACGGTGTAAAACGAGGAAAATAGACCCGCAACGATGAAAATGGCGATGGGAACGATGACCAGCCACTTGGGCGAAAAATTGAGCTGAGGACGGACAAAGGTGCCTGTATTTTGAAATGGTGGTGGTTTCATAGCGATAGGAAAAATGCAG
>JAYULG010000421.1:0-2021 GCA_043763755.1 Akkermansiaceae bacterium
TCCTATATCACTGAATGATCCGTTTGGGCTTTGCGCACAAAGTGGCTGGAGTCAAGCAGGGCAATTCGCAAGTGATTTCGGGCAAGGACTTCTTGATTACACTTGGTCCGACATGGGAAGCCAAATCCTCTCAATCACGAGGGCAGTGGGTGATGCGTATCCCCAAATCGGTGGGGCATTGAGTGAAATTAACAGGAATATGCCCCTAGAGGCGCTGGGGCCAAATCCGGGGATGTTTTTCGCAGGCGGAGGCCAAGCTTTCTCCGCCTCCTTCAGCAAAATATCTTCACTTATAAGTTATTCAGATGATGCCGCATTAGCCGCAAAGACGACAATCCCCAGTGCAGGCGGTGTTATCCGACAATTTGAGCAGCAGAGTGCCCAAACCTATTATCGGGTATTCTCTGGTGATGCTACGACGGGTAAATGGCTAACCGCTGTACCACCGCGTAGCAGTGCGTTTGCTCAAGAGGGCTTGGCTTTACCGCCGTGGAATGCCGCAAACATGATTCAAGAAGTGCGCGTGCCAGCAGGAACGATGCTTGAGCGTTCACGCGCAGTCCCCGTTCCCGAATGGGGACGTCTGCGCGGTGGAGCTGAGCAGTTTCAGCTTCTCGACGAAATTCCTCTCAACAGCTTCGGACTAGGAGTTCCATTACGATGAAAATCTCATTTAATGATTTAGAGTTGCGAGTTGGGAATTGCGTTATCACCACACCGTGGCCGGTGTTGGATGCGTTTGATGATGGCCATAGGATCATCGCCCTACTGAACCCTGATGCCTATCTGACTGACCCTGCGTATAAAATGCAGAGGCGTTCAGGAATGCCGCCGAACAAGAATTTGCTGGCATACTCCTACGATGGAAAGCGATTGTGGGAAGCGAACTTTCCCTCCGACGTTGACTACTACTACCGCATTTCCTCAAAGCAGCCGTTACGAGTGAACTCATTTTCTTCGTTCCGCTGTGATATTGATCCTGCAACCGGAGTAATTATTAGAAAGGAGTTCTACAAGTGACCTGAATGAACCGCATCTTGATTTGCCTGCTAACGCTGCTTTTTTTGCTGAGCAGCTCGGCAATGGGGAAATACAGCGATTTTGGCCGCTGGAGTAATACCGCAAATACGGGAGCATACCGAGCAATCAATCCCGCTTTTGCTGAATCAACAGTCGCAAACGGGTTCTATCGTTCGGGAGCCGCAGGGAGGTTGGGCAACGATGGAATCTACGCTAATTCGACGATCGAAGGGGCGGTAGCTGAGTTTGCGCATCACAATCCAGGAATTAATCCCGCAGTATTTAAGGTGAATTATCCTGCAAGCACACCGCTTAGAATTGATCCACCCTCTGGCTATTTCAATCAGCCTCTCCCGTTTACTGGGGGATCCAATATTCTTCAAGCACCGTCGTTACGTGCGCCGGGAACAACAAATCTGCTTATTCGTGAAGGAGCAGTTCCGGGAGGTCGAATCAGATGAAAAAGCGAAAAATTCGTTGTTATCTAGCATACTGCGATGCCGGAGGCATCTTCAATAATGAAGTCGTTTATACTGCTTCTGAGGGCTATCGAATTGAGTTGGCAACCTGCATCAAGTGCGGGGCAATTTTTGTGTTGGATCGAGAGAATCCACAGACTGCCGATCAAAGTCTTGAATCGTTAGTTGAAGGAGCAGAGTGCCCCGAGTGTTGTTGTGATTTATCCGAGTCTATCAGGCTGTATCCAGAGACTTTCCGTGAAAAGGGTGGTCATTTGGGATCATTTACGCCACCGAAAATCATTCCCCCGGAGGATGAAAGCCGCGTATTTGAAGTCTGGGAAATAACACCCACCGGCCCGCGCTAGCAACTCCCGGAAGATCGTCGCTCCGCACCCTGTATCCATCCCGACGTGCTGTCACGCGTGCTGCTAGCCTTCGGGGCCATGTGACGTGCGCGGGGTAATGCTGCATCTCGGTCCGGGTGCCTCCCGCAAGCGGGTCCCTCCCTCCCCGGATGTTCCCTCGGGGAATACCCTCGGC
>JAYULG010000422.1:0-7093 GCA_043763755.1 Akkermansiaceae bacterium
CGATTGGCACTGCCGTTCAGAACTACGATGGCCCAATGCGCCGAGCGATAAAACGCGTGCAATGGACCCGCCAATGCCAAGGTCACGGGCACCGCGCGACAAATGGCGATGGACTTAGGCATCAACTCGCCGATGACCACGTGCAGAAACGTGAAGGAAATAATCGCGAGAGTGAAGGAAATGAACTTCACCCACCACACGGAAATTCCCGTCATATTCAGCACGGGTGAGACGAGTGCGGCGACGAAGGGTTCACCCAGAAATCCTAACGCGAGGGAGGCAATGGTGATGCCAAGCTGATTCGCAGATAGATATCGATTCAGGTTATTGACCACATGGAGGGCAACCTTGAGCTTGGCCGGACTCGCACTCCCTTCTGCTTCAAGCTGGCTGGCCCTCACCTTCACAATCGCAAATTCCGAAGCCACGAAAAAGGCGTTGAGGAATAGGAAAAAGAAAATCCCGCCGATATAGAGGAGCGATTTTCCGAGAGTCGGAAACTCAGTAGGCGGATTCGGAGTGATCGATGCCAGACTCTCGAAGCAATGTAGAAAAAGCAACATGAAGGGCGGGATCAGAGTTTTTCATACACGCCTTGGTCGCGGCGCTGTAGAATCGTGAAACCTGCCTTCTTCGCATCACTCACGGAAAGCGGCTTGGTGATGGTGGGAGTGTTGATCCGGGAAATCGCTTTTTTCACCGGGTTTTTGCAAAGCGGGCAAACCAATAATGCCTCGCGGTCCACAGGGCGTCTGAGCTCGAATCCGCGAGCACAAATGCGGCACGATTGTTCAGGATCTTGGGGGCTGAGCGAAACGTATTCGTATATTGGCATTGGAAAAACGCAGCACGGGTAATTTCCGTGCTGCGTTAGAAAGTAGCGTGAGACGTGCCAGCTTACCAGCTCGACTTGGTCACACCCGGCAACATACCAGCGGAGGCAAGCTCGCGGAAAGTGATCCGGGAAAGACGGAAGCGGCGTAAAAACGCACGGCGGCGGCCAGTGATCTCACAACGATTAACGAGACGGGTAGGACTCGCATCACGCGGCAGCATGGAAAGTCCCACGTAATCTTTCTCAGCCTTCAGCTTGAGACGGACAGCAGCGTATTTCTCGACAGTTTCTTTTTTGCGCGCGTTGCGGGCGATCCAACTTTTCTTAGCCATAATTCGGGACGGAGGTAATAAGGGCTGCATGAAGGCATGCAAGTCCAAAGTCGCTTTTTCCTCGTAGAAGCCCCAAAAAATTTTGTAACTTCGTAACTTGCACGTTTGCTTACTTGATTTGGAAGACTTTTTCAGAGTAGCTCGTTCATCTCGTAAGCTAAAATTTTTGACTCATTATGACAAACATGACCCGCCGTGAAATGCTCCGCTCTGGCTCACTAGGTGCCCTTGGACTTCTTGCCACCTCCGCCCGCGCTCAGGGGCGCATTGCAGGGGCCAATGAAAGAATCCGCATTGGCATCGTTGGCTTTTCAGACCGTCTGACGAGTGCATTGTTGCCAGCTTATAAGGCGGTGGCGGATGAATTTAACTGCGAAATCGTAGCGGTGTCAGACATCTGGAGCACCCGCCGAGACGAAGCAAAGGAGTATTTCAAAAAAAACTTCGGCCAAGACATTCAAGTCTATCGCAACAATGAAGAGCTTTACGAAAAAGCCAAGCTGGATGCCGTGATCATTTCCACCGCTGATTTCCAACACGCCGTCCATGCCATCGAAGGGATCAACGCGGGCTGTGATATCTATTGCGAAAAACCATTTGCCGAGACGATGGCAGATGCCCGCGCTGCCTTGAAAGCAGTGAAGGCATCGGACCGGATCATCCAAATAGGCTCCCAACGCCGCTCTGGGCCGATCTACCAGGCGGCATACGATTATCTAAAAAGCGGCCAATTTGGACCGATTGTCGCCGCCGATATGACATGGAACGTCAATCAACCTGGGCGCTGGCGGCGGCCCAAGCTCGTCGCCGCGATTCAGGAAAAAGATGTGGATTGGAAGCGCTTCCTCGTGAATCGCCCGGACGACAAATGGGATCCCCGCAAATTTCTCGAATACCGTCTTTTTTGGCCCTACTCCTCCGGAATTCCCGGCCAGTGGATGTGCCATCAGATCGATACCATCCACTGGTTCACCGGCCTCCCTCACCCGCGCTCGGTGGCGGCCAATGGAGGAATCTATCAATGGAAAGATGGTCGCACGAATTTCGATACGCTCACAGCGGTTTTCGATTACGGCCCACTGGATGATCTGAGCAGCGGCTTCCAAGTAAATTATAGCTCCCGCTTCAGCAACTCTGCCGGAGAAACTAAAGAAATCTATTACTCAAATGGAGGTGAACTCAATCTCGCGACGGGTAAGGTGACCTCTAACGGCGGCCTGCAACAAGACATGGCCAGCGCTATGAACCTGCCGCAAAACCTTCTCACGAACTACAATCTCGAGAATGCAAAACCCGCGACGACCGCCGCCAATACCGGGGCCGATGAAATTACCACCGCCCACATGAAAAACTGGCTTGAATGCCTGCGCTCCCGCAAGGAAACGCATGCCCCAGTGGAGGCTGGTTACCAACATTCCATCGCTACCATCATGGCCAATGCGGCTGCCCGCACAGGCGAGCGCGTGACCTTCGATGAGAAAACCCAAGACGTCATCGCAGGCGGGAAAATTTTCCATCTGTGAGTGTTTTGTGATCACCTCTCTCGCTCGAATCGCGGCGGACATTTCTAAAAGCCCGCGAATCACTTCGAGAGTATTGCGATTTTTTCGAGTATATCTGCCACCTCCGCCATCCGCCCGATGCCTTCATACCCGCACGCCAGCGCGCCTTGTGCTGGTCCCACGAAATGGCATCCGTCCGCCGTGAGTTGGGCGAAGTTTCGCTGGGTGGCCGGATGCAGCCACATCTTCCCATTCATGGCCGGTGCCAAAATCACGGGTGTCTCCCTCGGTAAGGCGAGATAGACCGATGCGAGCGGATCTGGGGCTAAGCCATGGGCGAAGTTTCCTATTACAGCCGCTGAGGTGGGTGCCACTACAAATAGATTTGCAGAGTCAGCCAGCTCAATATGGCCGGGTTTCCACGAGTTTTTTTCATCTTCCAGGGAAACTAGAACCGCCTGTCGAGTGAGTGTCTGGAGAGTTAGAGGTGTGATAAATTCCACAGCCGCCGCTGTCATCACACAATGGACGGAATGCCCGAGCTTCACCAATTGAGAGGCAAGATCCGCAGCTTTGTATGCCGCGATAGATCCAGATATACCTAATACAATTTTCATCAGGAAAAACTACGAACTATATTTATTTAAGCATAGAAACAGCCTTCTCCACCGCAGTGACAAGAGCCGCCACATCCTCCTCAGAATTGTAGAGTGCGAAGGAGGCCCTTACCGTGCCTGTGATGCCAAAGCGCGCCATCAATGGCTGGCAGCAATGATGCCCTGTGCGCACTGCTACTCCCATTTGGTCCATCAAGGTGCCAAGATCATAGTGGTGCACTCCCTCGAAGTTAAAGGAAATGGCTCCGGAGCGATCCGGCGGCCCGTAGATGCGGATGCCAGGTATATTTTCCAATGCCTCAGTGGCTGCTTTCACTAATCCGACCTCGTGCTCATGAATCTCATCGAGCCCGATTTCATTGATATAATCCAAGGCCGCAGCTAGAGCGATGGCACCTTCTATATTTGGCGTGCCAGCTTCGTATTTGAAAGGAAGTTCATTATAGGTAGTGTGAGCAAATGTCACCTCCTTGATCATTTCACCACCACCCCGCCAGGGTGGCAGCGCGTTGAGAAGATCCGCCCGCCCCCACAGCACGCCTATGCCCGTGGGTGCGTAAACTTTATGCCCGGAAAACACGATAAAATCCGCACCCGTTGCCTGCACGTCAATGGCCATGTGCGCCGTCGCCTGAGCCGCATCGATCAAAACAATAGCCCCTACATTTTTCGCAGCCTGCGTCATTTTTATGATCGGCAGAATCGTCCCGAAGGAATTGGAAATCCACGTGATCGCCATCACTTTAGTGCCTGCCGAGAGCATGCTATGGAATACGTCTTGGTCCAACGTGCCATCTTCAAAACATGGGATCACCTTGAGCACCGCGCCCGTCCGTTCGCACAACATTTGCCAAGGGACGATGTTTGAGTGGTGCTCCAGAGCGGAGATCAAAATCTCATCGCCACTGCTGATTTTTCCGGAGAGTGAGAGAATATTTGCCACGAGATTGATGCCATCCGTAGCCCCCGACGTGAAAATGATTTCATCGGATGATGCCGCATTGAGATGCACTGCCACGGTCTTGCGGGCATTTTCAAAAGCTTCTGTCGCCATCCGTGCGAGGTGATGCGTCCCGCGATGGATGTTTGAATTGATGGCCTCGTAGTAGTAGCGAGAAGCGAGCAACACCGGCAATGGCTTCTGGGTAGTAGCGGCATTGTCTAGATAAACCAAACGCCGCCCTTGGATGGATTGATCCAAAATCGGGAAATCAGAGAGTAGAGAGTCAAAATCAAACATCGTTGGTAGTCTGGGAAAGCCATCGGCTGCCTGCCTCGCCAGAGCTTGATCCATGCATCCCATCGCCGCAACGCCAGATTTCCACTTCGGCTACATCTGGCCTTGCGGTTAGACACTGCCACGCGTTGAATTCGCCCGCCTTCCATGTATCTGCTGAAAAAAGTCATCCAGCTCCGGGAAAAATCTCACCCGGATCACGAAAAACCGTTTCTCGAACACCTCGAAGATCTTCGAGTCATGATCACCCGCATCGTGATCACGCTCGTCATCGCGATGATCGTTTGCTTCGCCTACAATGGCCACATCATGGCATTTTTCCGTAAGCCAGTGGACGAGGTGATGCTCAGGCAATTGCAAGCCACCCTGCCGGAAAACGCGCCCAAGCCTCTCACCACAGATCTGTGGAAAAGCGCCCTTAAGATGGAGACTTCCATCGCCAGCCTCAGTCTGCCGGAGCGCGAAATTTTCCTAAAAACTCTCAATGATGAGAGCCTCGCTTTTCACGCAAAATCCATCAGTATCCTGCGGGCCGCCATGGCTCTCCCTGATACCCAGCGAGAAACCTTCATCACCTCGCTCGATCTCGATGCTACCCTGAAAGCCCAGGTCAAATCCCTGCTTAAAACCCACCCCAAGACTGATACCTACGCGCAGGGCAATCTGAACATGATGTCTGCCCTCAAGCCTACCGAGGGCTTCATGCTCTCGATGAAACTTTCCTTCGTGGCCGGCATCGTCGTCTCATTCCCGCTGCTTTTATTCTATATCCTCCAATTCATTCTGCCAGGCCTTCACAATCACGAAAAAAGCGTGCTTTGGCCATCCATGACCATCGGCTTCGGGCTTTTTCTCGCAGGATCTTCCTTCGCGTACTACCTCGTCCTGCCCAAGGCGCTCATGTTTTTCTACACATGGAGCGGAAATATGGGGATCTCAAATGATTGGCGCATCGGCGAGTATATCTCCTTTGCCACTCAGTTCACCTTGCTCTTCGGTGCTTCGTTTGAGCTTCCGGTCGTCGTCATGGTCTTCGTCAAGCTCGGCCTCCTGACTTATGACACCATGTCCAGAACCCGCTCTTACGCCATTCTCGCCATCTTCGTTTCCGCTGCCATTCTAACCCCCACCCCAGACATTCCCACGATGCTGCTCATGGCCACACCGATGATTTTTCTCTACGAAATTTGCATCTGGCTTGCCTACTTCGATCAGAAGAAAAAACGCGTCAAAGAAGAGCAAGAATCCCGCGAGCGCATCGAGCGCCTCCTCGCCCAAGACGAAAAACGCAAACAAGAAGCTGCCCTCAATCCGCAGCCGGAGGAAAATGTGGATGATCACCACTCACACGATGATCACCACAATCCCCATGCTCACCATGTTGGCGATGATGGCTGGAAAGAAGAAGATTCTCTGGAAAATCTCTATGCACCTTACGAAATCACAACGCCAGAAGCAGAAATCTCCGAGCCGCCTATCACACCGGACGATACCGCCCCGCGCAAGGATCCCTGAGATTTCGCAGACAAATTTCATCCCGAATGACACCGCCTAAGGCCGCCCGCGAAGCCAGCGCCCGCTCTCCTTTTGCAGGGTGCGCCATCTTCATCGTCGCCGTGGCGATGATGGTGTTTCTCATTGGCTTCTCGATCTACGCCTTGTTCAAGCAATCCAGTGAAATTTCAAAATTCACTACTGAAAAACCCACACCCATCGCCAGCCTAAGTCTGGATGGCAAGGAAGCCGCCCTCAATGAGCTAGCAGAAAGGCTGGAAAAATTTCGCCAACAACTCACCACCGATGCGAAGGTCTCACTCGCCCTTTCGCCGGATGATTTAAACCTCGCCATCGCCGCTTACCCCGCCTTCCAAGAACTCAGAGGCACCTTTCAAATCGCGCAGATCGACGCGGAAAATATGCGCCTCCTCATCGCGTTTCCCCTCAATGGCGCTCCTCGCTTTGCCAAAGAATCAGAGCCTGGCTGGATCGCCTCAGACATCCGCTATTTAAACGCCACACTCACCGCTCAGCCCAAGCTTTTTAAAAGCGAAGTCGTCCTCCAGATCGATACCATCAATGTTCCCGGCACCATCGTCCCGAAAGAGTTTCTCGGCCAAATGTCACCCTACCGCATTGCTGAGCGTTATCTCACAGATCCCATTCTAGGTCCTGCAATGGCCAAGCTCACGAGCGTTTCCCTCGCCGAGGGCAAACTAGTTTTCACCCGCGATCCTTACGAAACGCCGGCAGATAGGATCACCAATGCCGAGGTGGATTCCGCGAGCCGCCGCCTCTTCACGGCCCTAGGCGTGGCCGCCACTCTTTTCCTCATCTTCGCCGGGATCATCATCATCATCATCAGCCTTCGGAAAAAACCAATTGCCCCTCCCGATTCCCCATCTACCTAGACAATTCGCGATCTAACCTTCGCTATCACCATCGACCGCATGAAAATTTTATTCCAATTTCTCGCCCTCAGCACCCTCGCGTTAGCCAATACCGTTTCCGCAAAAGAAGAGGATGCCCCGAAAGCCGCTGAAATTGTCGCATCGCCCGTTGCGGAAGCTGCC
>JAYULG010000423.1:0-7092 GCA_043763755.1 Akkermansiaceae bacterium
CACAAGTTCAACGTGCCAACCCTACCTGGCACTGAGGAACCCATCACTGATCCCGATCAAGCGCTCACCGCAGCTCATCAAATTGGTTTTCCGCTCATCATCAAAGCAGCCTTCGGCGGCGGTGGGCGTGGCATGCGGGTGGTGGAAAAACCTTCGCAACTTCCCGCCCTACTCAGCGAGGCGCAAAACGAGGCGCTCAATGCTTTCGGCAACGCCGCCGTGTTTCTGGAACGTTACATTTCTCGGGCCAAGCACATCGAGGTGCAGATTCTCGGTGATCAAAAAGGCAACGTCGTCCACCTGCATGAGCGCGATTGTTCGGTGCAGCGGCGCTATCAGAAAGTGGTAGAAGTAGCCCCCGCGATGCACTTGGACCCGCGCATCCGCAAGGAGCTATGCGATGCTGCCGTCGCGCTGGCCGAAGGCATTCATTATAATAACGCTGGCACCGTGGAATTTCTCTATGACATGGATCAAAACGACTGGTTCTTCATCGAGATGAATCCACGCATCCAAGTTGAACACACCGTCACTGAGTGCGTTACTGGTATTGATCTGGTGCGGTCGCAAATTCTGATCGCCGCTGGTTATTCGCTCTTCGGCGAAGAAATCGCCATCCCACCGCAGTACGAGATTCCATGCATCGGCTTCGCGATCCAATGCCGCGTGACCACAGAGGATCCGGAGAAAAACTTTTCCCCAGACTACGGGCGCATTCTCAACTACCGCTCAGCAGCGGGCTTTGGCATACGCCTTGATGCGGCCTCGGGCGATGCGGGGTCTGTGGTCACACCGTATTACGATTCCATGTTGGTAAAAATCACCGCGATGGGCCGAGATTTCCCGATGGCCTGCCAACGCATGGATCGCGCCCTTCGTGAATTCCGCATCCGCGGGGTGAAGACGAATATTCCTTTCCTCGAAAATGTTATCGCAGACGAGACTTTCCGCGCTGGCCAAGCGCACACCAAGCTCATTGATACTAAGGCTGAGTTATTCCACTTCAAGCGCCGACGGGATCGAGCCACTCGCACCTTGGCCTATCTTTCAGACATCACCATCAATGGCAATCCCACTGCCAAGGGCTGGAAACCTGAAAAGGCGATCCCCAGAGCGCACGTGCCAAGCTCGCACCTCACTGAGCATCATGCCGTCTCCCCGGTTGGCACCCGCAATCTACTACTAGAGCTTGGCCCGGAAAAATTCGCTCAATGGATTCTACAAGAAAAACGTCTGCTCATCACAGACACCACCCTGCGCGATGCCCACCAATCGCTGATCGCCACCCGCATGCGTAGCTTCGACATGCTGAGCATCGCCGAGGCCATCGCCCATCGCACGCCCAGCCTATTTTCCCTCGAAATGTGGGGCGGCGCGACGTTTGATACAGCCATGCGTTTCCTCAGCGAGTGCCCGTGGGAACGCCTCCGCAGGCTACGTGAAAAGATCCCGAACATTTGCTTCCAAATGCTCTTCCGCGGCTCAAATGCGGTGGGTTATTCAAACTATCCGGACAACGTGGTGGCTGGCTTCGTCAAGCATTCTGCAGACTCAGGAATGGACATCTTCCGGATTTTTGATTCCCTCAACTACCTTCCAAACATGCAGGTGGCGATGGAGGCCGTCCGCGAGCATGGCAAGCCACTTTGCGAAGCTGCGATCTGCTATACCGGAGATATCACCGACGAAAGACGCGACAAATATTCACTTAAATACTACCTCGCAAAGGCTAAAGAACTCGAGCGGATGGGTGCACACATGCTTGCCATCAAGGACATGGCCGGGCTCTGCAAACCCCATGCTGCTTGGAAATTGGTGAGCGCGCTGAAAGAAGAAATCGGCATTCCAATTCATTTTCACACGCATGATACCTCTGGCCTCAATGCTGCATCAGTCATCGCAGCATCCAAAGCAGGGGTAGATATTGTGGACCTTGCCATCGCCTCAATGTCTGGTTCGACTTCTCAACCAAATTTGAACTCAGTCTGTGCGGCCCTTGGAAGCACTGAGCGCGATCCCGGGTTGGACTTTGGCACGCTCAATGAATTTTCAGATTATTGGGAAGAGGTTTTAGGATCATACAAACCCTTCGATTCTGCTCCCCGTGCCGGAACTGCAGAAGTCTATGAACATGAAATGCCTGGCGGCCAATATACCAATCTGCGCGAGCAGGCAAACTCGATGGGCCTCGGCCACCGCTGGCGCGAAATTGCTAAAACTTATGCCGATGTAAACCAACTCTTCGGCGATATCGTCAAAGTCACACCCTCCTCAAAAGTCGTGGGAGATATGTGTATGTTTCTCGTCACCCGTGGCATCAAGGCGGCGGATGTGCCGAACATCAAGCCCGGCACAATTGATTTCCCCGAGAGCGTCATCGATATGCTCGCAGGCGGTCTCGGCCAGCCTGACGGTGGCTGGCCGGCAGACGTGCAGCGCGTGGTATTAGGAAACCGTAAGCCCACCACCCTGCGCCCCGGGGCCCTTGCGGAACCCATCGATCTTGAAGCCACCCGCACCGCGCTTTCCGCAAAGCTCGCCCGTCCTGCGAGCGACGATGATCTTTACTCACACTTGATGTATCCGCAGGTGTTTGCAGATTTTTGTGAGTTCCGCGCGAAGTACGATGACCTTAGTGGCTTGCCCACTCCTGCGTTTTTCTACGGTTTGCAGAATGGCGAAGAAATCGAAATTGAAATCGATACTGGTAAGACCCTCACCATCAAACTCATTTCCGTAGGCGAGGCTGACTCCGCCGGGCGCAGGACGCTCTTTTATGAACTCAATGGCATGCCTCGCGAATCCATGGTGGCAGACCATTCGCTCAAATCCGTTTCCATCGCATCCCGCATCAAAGGCACACCCGCCGAACCCGCCCAAGCCTGTGCGCCGATGCCAGGCATGATCACGGAAGTGGCCATCACCATCGGCCAAGCCGTCAAAGCTGGCGATAAACTCATCATCCTCGAAGCCATGAAAATGCTCACCACCATCAGCGCAAATGCGGATGGGGTAATCGCAGAAATCCTCGTGAAAAAAGGCGATCAGGTGGAAAGCGATGATCTACTGGTCAAGCTAACTGTAGAGCAAGCATGAGGCTGGATCTCATTCAAAATCAAACGACTTTCGCCGCTGTGCCCTGAGTGGATAGCGGCCACCTTTGGCATGGCGGATGGGATCGAAAATGGAGTCCATGCCTACTGATTTTATTGCCTCCACTTCGGCCATTAGCTCACCGAGTCGGCCTTTCGGGAAACCGCGCTCTTTGAACCACGCAAGATACTCTGGTGGCAAATCGAAGATCGGCACGCCCGAAGGCGGGTAGGACTTGATACCAAACATTCCGAAGGGAATGTGAGTCTTGGCAATCTCAACGAGTAGATTGCGGAAATCCTCTTGGTCAATTTCGGTGAACCTCATGGGCCCCTATTTTGCTCAAAGATCGTTGAAGGCCAGCTTTTGATTTGCCTTGAGCGCACCTTCGGTCTGCCCTTTATACCATGTATCGAAAGCTGCTTGGGTGATCACCTCCATCGAGCCGACCATGTTTGCATGACCTTCTCCACATAACTGGCCACACACAATCGATGTTTCCAGAGTCTTGATGGGCGTGAACCACATCGGAATTTCCCTGCCAGGGATGGCATCCTGCTGAATGCGCATGGGAATGATGTGGTAGTTATGAATCACATCCTTGGTGCCGATGTTTAGCACAACAGGCTTATCGACAGCGATTTTGAGGATAGGGCTGGTGAAATCGTCCAAAGCATTTGGATCAGTATAATCAATGCCAAGATCATTTGAACTTGAGATCAAATGTGGATCGTTTCTCCCGAACTTGTTATCGGCACCGGGATAATGATAGATCCAGCCAAATTGGTAGCCCACGACACGGACGCGGCTGGGATCGAGGCTTTGGACTAGTTTCCAATTATCAACACGATCAGCCCAGAGGGGAAAAGCGAAGCCGATGAGAAGCACTGCCTCGATAATGATCACACCGACCTCTAAGTGGCTGGAGAGATGGCTTCTCACTCCTTCATACGATGCCTTTGGATTATTCCGATGCCAAAAGCGGAAGACACAGTAGAAGAAAAATAAAGTCCACCCGACGAATAGGGCGATCATGAACCAATGGACGACGTCCATCATGTGATCGACTTGGCCACCGTGGGCTGAAAAATTTTCGGGAATACCGAGGAACTTGGAAGGACTCATTGGGAAATTCTAAATCTGGATGTTATACTTTAAAGTGACATACTAGCGGGTGGCTTCCGCCGGGATGTAATCGTCACTTAGCGAAGGATCAAAGTTTGCCCTCTCACGACGCGCGATGCGAAACATGAAAAAGCCGATGCCTCCGAGCATTGCCACAATCACCACAAGGAGAAAAAAGATGGACCAGCCAGCAGCATCACCGCCGCCTTCGATCATGGAGACGCGACAAGTGGAACAACCGATGAAAAAGGGGATCGAGTTCATAGTTTCGAGAATGTTAAATTAAATATGGATATTAGAAACCTTCCGCCAGAAACATATACCATACACAGGCATGATGATCACCCCAAGGATACCAACGGTGCCTGCAACGTAGTTGATAGTAGAAGCCTCTGCCGCCCACCAGAAGGCCCATAACGCCAGAAACAGACAAAGCAGAGTGCTGACTGTGACGAATACGATGTGGAAGCCTTTGATCGACATGGTGAGATGGTAGTTTAGGAAAGATACAAATCAACGACCTGAGTAAAAGAACGCATCAAATATTGGATCGCCCAATGCGAGTGCCGTGAGCGCAGCCAGACTTGTGACTGCGACGAAGGACGATCCAAACAACCAGTAAATGGCTTTTTTTTCGTGATTTAAATGCATGAAAATCGCCGCGACGAGGGTGGCTTTGGTGGTGGCAATCGCGAGGCCGAGAATACAGTCCCACTTATCAAAACCATGGATGCCAATGTCAAACGCGGGCACTGTGGCGACTGCAACAGTGAGGATAGTTCCAAGAAAGAGTAAGCCTCCGATGAACATATACATGCGGACTGCTTTCTTAATTGCTTCGGGAGAATCGGCCATGATGGTGAAAGTTTATGGGAAAATTGGAAAAAACTTAATGATTACATGAGATACATGATCGGGAAAACAAAGATCCAGACGAGATCGACAAAGTGCCAAAACAACCCACCGATTTCGACGCGGTTCGCAAGCCACTCGGGATTCTCTAGATACATTTTTTTACCAAAGAATAGATAGTAAGCTAGGACAAGTGCCCCACCAATAACGTGGAGGCCGTGAAGACCCGTCATAGTGAAATAAAGTGCGTAGTAAGTATTCCAAGCAGGAGTAAACTTCGCAGCAAAGCTGACTTGCTCACGAGGGAGAGAAAACTCAGGGAAAGTCTCCTCCCCACGGCCATCGTAGTTTGGACCAGTGAATTCCTCTTTGATCTTAATGTCAGCACTGTCTCGGTCCACCCCGGTGGCCTTGGATACAAAGTCCTTCCAGCCGATGCGGTAGCGCTCTTTGAGGGTAGGCTCGCGGTTTGGCTTACCTGTAGCTTCATTGATGCCATAGTCTTCGAGTAACTTTTTCTCAATTTTTGCCACTTGGAGCTTGTTCCATTCCCACGCCTCTTTGGCGAACGGGCTATTTTTGACTAGCCAAGAATTTTCAATTGCAACAATAGGGTCATCGCCTTTTTTCACCGCTCTCATGGCGAGATGTTGGAAATCGATGGCATCCACGTGATGGAAAACCATTGGGCTATCGAGCAGTTTGCCTTCGATCACCGTATCATCTCTCAAGCGCGACTGGCCATCTGCCTCTTTGATATCGCGGGGCTTGAAATCCAGCGCAGCGGGCGGATTTACGGAGAATGCAACGGTAGAAACCTCAGTAAGTAGCTGGGGTTCAAGAGCGGCAGTATCAATGCTGACGGTTGACGCGAGCTGCCAATCCTTTTTATCGGGGTTGTTTGCTTTCGCAATTTTCCATTCTCTGCGCAGAGCGGCGGTGCGGTATGCACCGTTGTGACTGCGAGCTGCGAGATGGGCCTTTTGAATGCGATTGAGCAGATCAACGCTTAGTGTCTCACCAGCTTTCGCGATGGTGACTTGTGGCTTACCTTTCTCAGTTACAACCAGCACATCTTCTGCGAGAGTGATCTTGGTTTTTTTGTGCTCAGCTTGCGTGAGAAGTTCCTCAACCCATGGCTTGTGAAAACGCACGGTGCTGAATGTGACTTTAGAAGTTTCTATATAAATGAGGTTTTCTTCGATCTTCTTGCCATTGTGATCGAGCACATATTGATTTCCATCCTTCTCATATCCGAGGTGGCCTTCGATCACGGTAAAGTCTTGGAGCCGCACCGCTTGGTGGCTTAATTTTACACTATATTCTACACCTTTGAGCACCATGAAAATCAACGCGCAAAAAACAGTGATCCCCATGAAGAGCTGAAACTTTCGCCATTGGCGCATTTTCAGAGCAGCCCATGCAAACACAACGGTGACGGAAGAACCGATGAGGACGAACGTATTGATCAAGCCTGGGAGCACCGGAAGAGTCCGCTCCGGCCATGGGTAGTCTGCGCCGAGGCGGAGGAAGACATACGCCGAGAAGAAACCGCCGAAGAGCATCACCTCGGAAGCGAGAAACAGCCAGATGGCAATCTTCGAGTTAAATAGACCCGTGTCTTTCCGCGGAGTGACGATATATGGAATTTCCATTTTAGAACGATGAAGATGAGAAAGAATTAATGCTTGGACGCAGGCTGCGGCGCAGGTGCATCAGATGGCGTAACACGCTTTGGCTCGATCCATTGTGGGAGGTAGTCTTCATCACAATCTGGGCGGCTGTATTCGTATGGGCCGCGATATACCACTGGCTCGGTGAGGAAATTCCCATGGCCCGGAGGTGTGGGTGTGGCCCACTCGAGAGTGGTGGCACGCCATGGATTATCGCTGGTCACTTTTTTCCCAAAGAAGTACGATCCGAACAGATTGACGATAAAGAATATCTGGAATGCTGCCATGCCCCACGCGCCTACGGACATGAGTATGTTGAGATCGATGTGTTGCGCCACCGTGTTTCCAA
>JAYULG010000424.1:0-7089 GCA_043763755.1 Akkermansiaceae bacterium
CCGCAGTAAATCTCCCCTAAATCCCCTCCGGGGACTTCTCCCCTCCCGTCCCCCAGGGGAGGCGGGGGGAGACCTTTTGAGAGTCCCTCGCCACTTCATTCTTGATCCAATATCCATCATCTCCTATCAATCCGCCACACCTCCTCACCATAGCTTAGTTTAGCCACTGAGTGGTCGAATTTTCGGGGCCACCTCAAAGGGGGGGTTTCGGCAAGCTCGGAGATCACCCCACAGCGTTCCAGAAAGTGATCCCACGCCACCAATCCGCCATACGCGGTGAGCGCCTCGTCGCTGCCACGTAGGTGAAATTGCCCGCCCGCAGGCAGGAATTTGAAATCAAGTTCTCCTTCACCCATTGGGTGAACCCGTTGCTCGTTTATTTTCGTCTTTAAACGCCGGTAGGATAAGCACTTGCGCCTGCCATCCTCAATCTCAATTGCGAATTAGAGGTTCAATGAGGTAGAACCGTCGCCTGGTGTGTGGTAGGCACGCTGGTGCCGTGGTTGCCCTCCTGATTTCAATGAGGTAAAACGCGCCACCATCTGTGAGAGCGGGATCTGCTGCCGTGGTTGCCCTCCTGATTTTAATGAGGTAAAACAAAACTCGATTAATCCTAAATCCTCCTCCCGCCGTGGTTGCCCTCCTGATTTCAATGAGGTAAAACTTACCGCGCTAGATGGAGTGGTGGTGAGCAGCCGTGGTTGCCCTCCTGATTTCAATGGGGTAGAACAAAAGCGCCTTTTGGGGGCAGCGCGTAATAGCCGTGGTTGCCCTCCTGATTTCAATGGGGTAGAACTCCGCGCACTCGATCAACTCACTCACCTCGGCCGTGGTTGCCCTCCTGATTTCAATGGGGTAGAACAGTCACCTGCTGTGATCCATGCGTCCGCTGGCCGTGGTTGCCCTCCTGATTTCAATGGGGTAGAACCCTGCTGCGATTGCTCCACCCGCTGTGATCGCCGTGGTTGCCCTCCTGATTTCAATGGGGTAGAACGCCGCCTGCGTCAATCCATGCGTCCGCCTGCCGTGGTTGCCCTCCTGATTTCAATGGGGTAGAACGCCAGCATCATGCCTGTGCCTACTGTGGCGGCCGTGGTTGCCCTCCTGATTTCAATGGGGTAGAACGCCGAGTTGCTAATTGTCTGAACGGATGAGGCCGTGGTTGCCCTCCTGATTTCAATGGGGTAGAACAGTCACCTGCTGTGATCCATGCGCCCGCTGGCCGTGGTTGCCCTCCTGATTTCAATGGGGTAGAACTTTTATTTTAGTGGACGTGGGGGCAACAAGCCGTGGTTGCCCTCCTGATTTCAATGGGGTAGAACGAGGATTTGTTTGACCCGTGGAACGGCGGTGCCGTGGTTGCCCTCCTGATTTCAATGGGGTAGAACACCGCAACCCTATTAACCCTAGCCACACAGCCGTGGTTGCCCTCCTGATTTCAATGGGGTAGAACGAAAAAGGGGGATCTCTGCATACCTGAAAGGCCGTGGTTGCCCTCCTGATTTCGATGGGGTAGAACCATTTGGCATGTTTTAATATAGATCTCCAAGCCGTGGTTGCCCTCCTGATTTCAATGGGGTAGAACGAGTATTGGGTATCATTAGATTCTGGAATTGCCGTGGTTGCCCTCCTGATTTCAATGGGGTAGAACACTCCCCTGCTGTGATCCTTGTGTCCGCCTGCCGTGGTTGCCCTCCTGATTTCAATGGGGTAGAACTTGTGAAGGAACGTCAATGGTGGTAAAAGCGCCGTGGTTGCCCTCCTGATTTCAATGGGGTAGAACACGTTACGGCGCAGGCTTCAGGCGAGGATGGCCGTGGTTGCCCTCCTGATTTCAATGGGGTAGAACGATGATGCCAGAAGTAGCGATATAAACTTTGCCGTGGTTGCCCTCCTGATTTCAATGGGGTAGAACTCATCCACTCGAATTCTATCTGTCCCAGCGGCCGTGGTTGCCCTCCTGATTTCAATGGGGTAGAACGCGAAGCAAATGCAAAAGCTACCCCGTCGCGCCGTGGTTGCCCTCCTGATTTCAATGGGGTAGAACGTAAGGTGTTCATTGTGGATTCCTTTGTAGGCCGTGGTTGCCCTCCTGATTTCAATGGGGTAGAACCAATCCCTCTCAAAGCCTTCTGCAAGAAGGATTTGAGAGGGATTTCTTTTTAGAAAAACAGCAGTTGTTGGCCACCTTTCGTCTCCTCTGCCATCTGATTTCCGAGGAGAATTTTCATGCGAGAGTATTGCTTGTCGGTGACTTGGAGTCCACGGACGCTGCCAGTTTTCGGCAAATGATCGAGGGCGCGGCGTAAATGTTTGTCCACGGCGTCTTGGGCGCGGCAGGTGCGGCTAAAGACCGAGTATTGCAACATCATGTAGCCATCGTTCAGTAGAAAATTCCGGAACTGGGTGGCGGAGCGGCGTTGCTCTTTGGTTTTGACGGGGAGATCGAAGAATACCATTAGCCACATAAGTTTGAGGTCTCCTTTCATGGGGTGAGTGGTGGGAAAATGAGAGCTTTAGAATCCTCTGTTTTGAGTGCGGCCTTGAGGCTGGCGACGCTGAGGTTGATGGCATTGAAAAGGGTGTGAGTTTCGCCATTCAACAGAACTTCGTGATCCAGAATAGCGACGAGTTTGCGGCGATCATCGACCTCGAAAGCGGCGGTGGAGACTCTGCCGTCGAGAATTTTGACCATCAGCACATCAACGAAAGGGCGGTAGGGTTCGATCAAGTCGTCGGCGAGATTGTAAGCGTTACTGAGTGAGCAGTGATGGAGTCCAAGCTGTGGGATGAAGCCAATGGCGCAAAGCTGGCGGGCAATCGCGGCGCGGATGATGGCGTAACCATAGTCTAGCAGGTGGTTCGGTAAATCATCGCTGTGTCTGGTGAACGGACGATCTGGTAGCATTTCCTTGAAATAAAGAGCGGCAGCGCGAGCTTCGACATTATCGGCATCTCCCGAGCGGACGGCTTGAATCAAGGCTGCTACATGAGCGGATTTCCGTGAACCGAGTATGGCTAGGCTGGCGGCTTGGGCGGTGAGTTTGAGTTTCACGATTTCCTGCCAGAGGCGTTTCCGCAGTGGCAGTGAGGAATCGAGCTGGAGCTTGAGCACTTCACCTTGGCGATGGAAGCGGGTCCATGGCAGCGAGGCCCATGTGGGTAGATGTCGGTCATCCACGCCGAGGAGGAGGACGCCTTCTTCGCTGCAACGGGCGAGAAAACTGGAGTTCATCGAAATTTGCGGAGTATCGATCACGATCCACGCGACATCATCGAGCGGAAGACGGAATTTCTCCGGTTCTAAGCCATCGCGGAACTCGATGCTGAGGGAACCGCGCTCCGTGTGGAGATACGCCGGGCGGCTTAGATGCAGACCTTTCCACGCCATGTTCGTTTTTCTTTCGGGATGGGGAAGATTCGACCGAGGCGGTCGATTTGGAGCTTTTGGAATTTGAGTTTGGTGGCTGGGGATACGCGCGGCAAAACTTCATTGCTCCCGGATTTCACCTTAAAATTGTAGTCATTTCTCAGATGATATGAAATGCGCTGGGTTTCTTCATCCAAAAAGCTATGGAACCCAATTATTTCTGAGCTAATTTCGCCCTCGGTGGGTTTTGAAATAACCTTGAAAAGGGAATTTTTCCAGAGACTGAATTCAAATACAAAATCAACTAAATCTTGTTTCCTTTTCTGCGTGATTGATGGAGCAGGAGGAAGGTTTTGTTTAAGATGATGGGTGCAAATCGGAACCATCATATATTTGTTTCCATACGAAAATACATCGCAGCGAATTTGCTCTCCATTCGTTACCCAGCCTCTTTTTATCTCTCTCAATGACTTGGCTTTTCTTGGAATCACATAGATCTTCTTGATTTCTTTCCCCCGATTGTCGAGCGGCGGTCTATCAAGCGGACAACCTGTTTCGATCCATGCGGTGAGGGCATCGCGTAACCATACACTGCGGGTATCGATTTTTCGCGCACCTCTAATTTCTTCGAGCTTGGTGAGATCATTAATCTTGGTGGATTTCTTTTTGCCATCGGTGGTGATGAGATTGACTCGTTGCCAAAAGATGTCGTCCTTATCGCGGCCATAGACGGTGTCATCATGGACGGAACCTCTGCCGCCACGGTCTTCGCGGCGCGAGACATTCACGAGGTTGAGGGCGGTGACGACGCTTGCTCTGAAATCTTTCCAGGGTGGTGGCAATCGGAGAGGCGTGAGCCTTGCGTCATGGCTGTTTTCCATATCGCTCCAAGCCTTGCTGAGAGATTTGAGAAAAGGGCTTTTCCGTTGTTCGAGTCCGGTGATGTATTGACTCTGGCCCTCGCCGATGCAGGCGCAGATGAGGGCGTCCACGGCGTGGTGTTTATCGCCGATGCGGTTGCCATCGAGATCTTTCTTGAGGTCTTCCAGCCCCCATGACTTGCGGATCATGGCGGTGAGTGCGCCGGGGCGAACGAAGATGCGACGCTTGGAATCCTTTTCGGTCGGCGGCTTCTCCCCAATCATCGTGTAGATGTCTTGGAGAAAAGCGGTCACGAGCCTGCCGATGTAGCGGGTGTCGTTAAGGTTTCTGGAGAGAAACTCGTCTTCGCGCTCGCCGAAGGTGGTGTCGAGTAGGTTACGACGTTTCCTGCCACGGATGCCGCGCAGCGCGTTGACGTTTGCGATGTGTTTTTGCCATTTCTCGGAATCAGGACCACCAAGCCATTCGTAAGGTGTTTGATTGCCTTTGTCTTGATTCGCGGAGGTGAAGACGAGGACTTTGTTGTCGAAGGAATTATCATGGCTGCGGCTGCGAGGCAGGATGTGATCGATCTGGAGGAGATTGGCGGAGAAAAGCTCGGAATCGGTGATGACAACACCGGAATAGGCACAGAGTCCTCCTTGAGAGTGGCGTAGTTCATATTTCAGGAGATCTTCATCTTTAACCTCTGCTACCTCACAGTTCAGAATTTCTGCTGCTCGCTCGCGGTTTGCATTCCGCTCGTCCGTTCTTTTATCGAGTCCACGGCTGATTTCATTTCGCTCGTCCATGGATTTCCCGAGATCGCGAGCCAGCTCGATGTTGATCTTTCCTGGGATGCGCCCGGTTTCATCGATGAGATGGATGATTTGCTTCATTGTCTCGCGGACGACTGACTGGACGATGGGATTGGTGATGGATTTCAGGGAAATGCTGGAGTCCGTGTGATTGTAGCCAGCGGCTTTCATCGCATCTGAATAAACGAGACCAGCGGCGAGGTGAGAAATGATGTTGCGCGAGGCTTTCATGGAGACGGCGACACTGCCGCTGAAGTTGTGAAGCGTTGGTTTCTCGGACTCCTTCAAATCTCGGATGATGGCTTGAACGAGCTTAGGCTGAGATTGGCACTTGGCGTGAATTTGACCGAGGATGGTTGCTTCCGATTTCTCGTCTTCTAGCACTTCATAAAAAGTCAGGGCGAAGGCTGCTTCATCTATCGTCTCGTAGCTTTCTTGTGTGATCTCGTTCCAGTCGTCCGCTAGCAAGCTGCGGAATAAGGCGGTGGATTCCGCACAGCCACGCGCACCCCGGTTGACGAAATCCTCGCCCTCTAACTGGGGAATTGTTTTCGGCGCAGCTTCGAGTTTCTCGGCAGCTTGATCGTCTTTTTTCTTCGCAGGTTTCCGAGTTGCTGCTTTCTGAGTGATGGAAAGGTTGGCGAAGGAAATGGCTTCAGGAATGGAGAAAATTTTCCTGAGCTGCTTCCAGGTCACTTTTTTGGAAGTGCCGAATTGGCTGATGAAGGCCGCGTAGGCACTCGGCTCGCGTTTGATGAAATCTGGGAAAGTCTGCTCAATGCCATTGGCGAATCTGAGCGTGAGGGTGTTGAGCTTCTGCAAGGCGCGGGAAAGCTCGAAGGATGGAGAATGGCGAGTGCCGCGCTCTGCTCCGCGCTCAAAAGGGCAGTTTTCGAGCAGACCATACGGGTTCTGGAGTGGTTGCTGTGTTTGGAGAGTCTCGATGTATGTCGCTTGGAAAGAAACGGAGGCGTGGGGATTTCCAAAGGCGCGTTGTTTCTCGAAAAGCTCGTCAATTTCCGCCAAGAGGTCACCACGTAGGATCATGGCGGTGTAGGAGCCGTCTCGGTTCCGCTTGCGCTCGGCAAAGCGGGGATCGCTGGCGAACATTTCGCCGAGAGTTCGGTAGTGAGCAAGGGCGTCGTGGTTTGCCTTGGAGGATTCCAGCGTGCCTCCCTTTTCGCCCTTGGAGGCAAGGTCAGATTTGCGATTGCTGCGGAACCCTCGATGCTTTGCGAAGTGGATGAGCACGGCAGCCCAGTTCCAAGCTTCGAGTTTATTCTCAAGCGCTGCCACTCGCCATTCCCATGGTGTAGCAGTTTCGTGCTGTGTTTTCCATTCTTCAGAAGCGACCGAGTAGTCAGCCGGAAGAAGTCCTTCGGCCATGAGCAAAGTGCGGATATACCGCATGCGTTGGGCACGTCTGGCAGTGCCACGGCGCAAAAGGCGTGCTTGGCGGCGTTCGGGGTTTTTGAGCTTCGGTCCAGTTTTTTCTTTGGTTTCAGGAACATCGAAGGTCCGCACTCCCATGAAGGAAATGCGATCCGGCATGTCATCAAATCCACGGATGATCGGCTTGTCTTTTTCCGACTGGTGGATGAGCGCAAGGCCGCACGAACCGATCCCAATATCGATGCCGAGTGTGAGTGATTCATCGACATGGGAGGGGAAAGTTTTTGGGAGTTTCGTGAGCGGGCAACCATGTCCGACGAGGAGATGGAAAGAATTAGAATTGAGCATTTCGATTCGCTAACAGCTTCATTTGATAAAAACAAGGTTGCTATCGGAAAACAGGAACCTATTCTTACCACGAAATCAGGAGGGCAGCTACGGTAAGCGTTATAGCTTACGAAAGTAACTGTAACCGTTGTAAAGTGCCGGAAACGGCCTCGACCCCCCAGCCGGAAACGGCTGGGGGGGATCTTTTCTACAGGGGTAGGTGAATCAGTTCTGCACGGCAGCTTCCCTTCCGCATCATGGCCGTCTATCAACCTAAGATAGCTATAACTCCCACTTTCTAAGTTTCACTATAGAGGGACA
>JAYULG010000425.1:0-2009 GCA_043763755.1 Akkermansiaceae bacterium
TGATCGATGGGTGCTCTGAAGACGGTATCGTAAAATTTTGTCCCGGGTGAGGTGACGCTGGAGCGAGTGACGAGGCCGCCCATCGAGTGGCCGACGATGACCATTCGATTAAGATTCCGGTCATGGCCCTTGGTGCGGGCGTAGGCGCATGCAGAACGGATTTCCTCCCGGAAACGCATGCCGCTGTAGAGCCACGGATTTCCAGTGGGGTAATTAAAAAGCCAAATCTGGTAGCGTTTACGGAAGGCTGGATCTGGGACGAGATCGTTGATGATTTGTTTGAAGGCATCCGGTGAGGAAACAAGGCCGTGCACGAGGACGAGGGGGATTTTCTCTGGATCGTAGGGCTGCACAAAGTAGAGGCCGATTTCCTCGGAGAAGCGATCTGGGAGAAGGACGTTTTGGATTTTTAGGTTATCGAGATTTCCCATGTCCCAGTAAAATGTGTTTGCAGCGCTCCAGTCAGCCGCGAGGGAATGCTTGCTGGCGCGGATCGCGATTTCATCGTAGAACCAGCGTTTGGTGAATTGCCAGACGGGGAGGCCCCTGGAATCGAAGGCGAGGGTGGCAGTCAAATTATAGGGCAGCCCAGTGGGCAGTAGGTGTGGAGGGCGAGGAATGCCGACGGGGGTGGTTTTTTTCCAGCCAACGACTGGCAGGCCGATGCCCGGGGTGATTTGGCGTTGGTGAAGCAGGTCAGTATTGATGGAAGCAGCCGGAAACACAGCGCCGAGGGAATCCGGGTCAGTGAATTGGCGGTCTGGCGGGGCGATGCGGGTGCCGAGGGCCTTTGCACGGGCTGCCCACGTGGATTTTCCGCAGCGGAGTTGATCGAAAAGCTTGGTGATTGCGGTGTTGTAGCGTAGCTGCGCGGCAGGCCACTCGTGGCGCTGCGCAGATTTTCCGAGAAGCGCCCAGTCTTGGCGGGCGTTGGCGATGAGGGTAGCCGCTGGCTGGCGGGATGCCCTCGGGACGCGGTGGCACTGGGGTGGCTGAGGTGCACCACAATGGCAAAGCATCGATGCCGCTAGGGTGAAAAGTGTGACTTTATAAATGAAATGCATGCTTGGAAAAATAGCCGTCGGGCGGGCGGAAGGATGACGAGCTCGGGGTATCTGCCAAGCCCGGAAAAAAATTAGCCGACTGATACTTTGGAAAAAACGAGCGCAATTTCTACATTGGGCTGATTTTTCCCTTCCCAAAGGCCGTGGCTTTGCATACCGCTTGCGCCCGCCTGAAATGGTGGTCGTAGTTCAATGGTAGAGCCCCAGATTGTGATTCTGGTTGTTGCGGGTTCGAGTCCCGTCGATCACCCCATTTCTGCCATCGTGGTTTCAAGGGAAATCCGGGGAGGGAATTGGAATTTATGCTACTAGTCTGATGCAGCCGCTCGAAAGTCGGATTCACTACAAGTTTCGTAATTCTCTGCTCTTGGCGGAGGCGCTGACTCATCCCAGTTTGGCCTATGAGTCGCAGAAGCCGCATTTTGACAATCAACGGATGGAATTCCTGGGCGATGCGGTCCTGCAGCTCATCGTGACTGAGGAGCTGTTCAAGATGTTTCCAGATTTCCCGGAAGGGCGGTTGACGAAACTACGCTCGCGTGTGGTCTCGCGCCGAGCCTTGGCACGATTCGCGATGGCGATTCATTTGGGCGACTACGTTTTGCTGGGAAAAGGCGAGGAGGCCACAGGAGGGCGGCGGCGCTTATCGACCTTGGCGGATGCTTTTGAATCGCTCATCGGTGCAGTCTATTTAGACACTGGCCCGGAGCCGGCCCGCGAGCTGGTATTGCGGCTTTTTGAGGCTGAGATTGGCAACATGATCACTAGTCCAGAAGAGCGGAACCCCAAAGGAGAACTCCAAGAGTGTCTGCAAGCGATCCATCCCCAAGCGCCAAACTACCGGATTATCAGCGAGGGTGGTCCAGACCATCGGCGAGTTTTTCAGGCTGAAGTATCTTGGCAAACTTTGATTTTAGCGACGGGCAAGGGGAAAAGTAAAAAAGA
>JAYULG010000426.1:0-7039 GCA_043763755.1 Akkermansiaceae bacterium
GCACAACGGGCGCGAATCGTCGTCGTTTGCCCAAGCAGGGGTGTTGAAAGCATCATCGAGTTGAATAATGACCCGAAAACTAGGTCCAGATTGGTTCCGGGAGGCTCGCTGGTTTTTGATGCTACCCCCGGAATCAACCAAGTGAAAGCGACCCTTGAGCATCCTCCAATTTCGGGGTCGTTTTTGCGTAACGAACTTGAAGTGACGATTGCTCCGCCACCAGGTTCTGAGGTCTTTCTCAGCGTGGATCACTTTGGAAATTGGGAAACGGGTCGAATGAATTCACAAGTCTACAGTAGCGCATCAATACCATTATCCAGCCAACATAGCGGAGTGAGGCTGATTCAAGTTTCTAAAGAGGTAGCTGCGAAAATCGCAATTTTCTAACTTGGGGGGCGCTACAGGAAATGCGGGCGGGGTTGGGGATAGCGCCGGGAAACCAGCTTGGAACAGAGAATACATCAACCCCACAGGCCAACCACAAGCCTTGGTCGTGGCAAGCTTTAAGATAGTTTGAAGCAGGAACGGTTTCTCGACAATTGAACTCTCTTCGCCCGACGAGGGTTACCGCTTGCGGTTTTCAAACCAAAGAGTGCGATCCGCTTGCCCGCCAGAGTTGGCAATCCTAACGCTGAAGGCAGGGGTCTAGGGATTTTTCACCAGCGTCATGACGCACTCAAGGTGGCGGGTGTGAGGGAAGAGATCGAAGGGCTGGACATCTTCTAACTGATAGCCGCCTTCGGTGAGCTGCTTCAAATCCCGCACTTGGGTGGCGGGATCACAGGAAACGTAAATGACTCGTAGCGGCCCATATTGGATGAGCTGCTCCAGGAATTCTGGCGTGCAGCCTTTCCGTGGTGGATCGATGACAACGGCAGTTTCCGCTGCGGGGAAATTGATTTGCGCGAAGATGGCTTCGGCCGAGGCGGTGAGAAATTCCGCGTTGGTGATGTGATTCGATTTGGCGTTTTTCCGCGCCCATTCGCAGGAGGTTTCAGCGACTTCCACCCCTGCTACTTTTTCGAAGTGCTTGGCAAGGGTGAGGGAAAAAAGCCCGGAGCCGCAATAGGCATCGACGAGGAAGCGGGCACCACCCGCAGCAGCTTTTTGGGCGACGTAGCTGGTGAAGGTGGGCAGAATGAAGGGGTTGTTTTGGAAAAAATCTCCGGCGAGGAATTGGAATGTGAGATCACCCACACGCTCGGTGGCGACGGCTTTGAAATCCGTTTCAACGCGATCTTGGGTGGCACGCAAAAGCACGGTGGCCCCGCGCTTGAAGGTGCTCGCGCGGGCACGCAGGCCCTCGCGGATGGCGGGCAGCTCACGGTTGATGGCATCCATGGCGATGGGGCATTGCGGCACATCGACGAGCTGCGAGCGACGGCCAAATGATAGAAACCCGATCGGCCCGAGATCGCCATCTTTGCCTTTTTCAAAATGCGGGGTGATCTTGGAGCGATAGTTCCAGAGTTGCGCGGAGGACAGGCAATCGTTCACGGGAAAGGTGATGGCGGCCATGTGTTTCATCAGCTCTCCCACTTGGCGGGTTTTCCAAGCGAGTTGTTTTTCGTAGGCAAGGTGCTGGTATTGGCAGCCGCCACATTCACCAAAAAGCGGGCAGCCGACGGTGACGCGGTCTGGTGATGGCTCGATCACCTCAACAAGATCTGCTTGGGAGAAACTTTTATCATTGCGGAAAATTCGTGCCTTTACCCACTCGCCGGGGAGGGAAAATGGAACGAAGACCACCCAGCCATCGATGCGGCCGACGCCAGCGCCGAGGTTTGTGAGAGAGTCGATCCGAAGCTCGATTTCCTGGTGGTAGTCGAAAGGAGTGGGGACAAATTTTTTAGGAGGACGCTGGTGCATAGGGCGGTGTAGATGACGCGCGTGTGGTCAGTAAAGTTTAGAGAGTAAGCTCGGGTGAAAGTGGGTTTTGTGGTGTTTCACTGGCTACTGTTAGATGAAGAATTTTCAACCGCAGATGAACTCGGATGGACGCAAATAAAGGCTAGATCATCCCTTTCTTTATCTGCGTTTATCTTGTTCATCTATGGTTAAATTATGTATTTCTTACAGTTAAAATGATGGTAACTGGTTCCTTGCCATAACGATTCGATGACATTGCTGCGAGACGCAGCAACCACGGTTTGCTCGTGTGATTTATCACTCTACGGGTAGGGCGCGCAGCGGTGGTGCTTCGTCCATGACTTCTTCTTCCACGGCTTCGGCTCGTAGTGGTGCGGACTCGGGCGCAGCCACCGGCGGCGGGGCTTCAGTTTCATCCACGGCGAGGGCGCGGGCGGGGTGGATAGGGCAGAGGTCATTCTCGGGCAGGGCGATGTCTCCAGGGACGGTATCGGTGTAGGCGGTATTGGCGGCGCGGCAGCCTGCGGTAGCGCGCTTTCCAGAGTTCCGGCAGAGTTCCATTTCCACGAGGTTCACTTTACTGTTGAGCTTGCCTGCCTTGTAGTTGAGCCGGTCTGCGGTTTTCATGATATCCACCCAGATGGGTAGGGCGAGCGTGGAGCCGTAGCCGCCTTGGATGGTTTTTTCTGGAGTGTCTAAGCCCACCCACACAGCGCAGGTGAGGGTGGATGTGTAGCCGGCGAACCATGCATCTTTGAAATCGTTTGTGGTGCCCGTTTTACCGCCGCAGGGTTTATCAAACCCGAGGCGGCTGATGGAGGCAGCGGTGCCGCGGGTGGTGACCTCGTTGAGAATGCGGGAGACGGACCATGCGGAGCCGCCCTTGGCCGCTTGATAGGGAAGCGGCGGAGTGGAGTAGAGGATGTTTCCCTCGCGGTCTTTGATTTCCGAGATGAGGAATGGCCTGTAGCGGATGCCATCATTGGGGAAGATGGTGTAAGCGGTGGCCACTTCCCAAGGAGATGCGCCCCATGTCCCGAGGAAAGACGTGGGATTCTCTGGCATGGGTGTGGAAAATCCAGACATCCGCGCGACTTTCGAAACTTCATCAATTCCAGCGTAGTTTCCCACTCGCACAGACATCGTATTCCGCGAGCGAATGAGGCCGTAGGAAATAGGCTGCATGCCGCCGTAGGTGCCATCTGAGTTGTGGGGGCGCCATGAGCCGCCGCCTTTGATTTCGCCGCTTTGGATGGGGCCATCGCTGATGTTTGTGCTGGGGCGAAGTCCTGCATCGAAGGCGGTGAGATAGACGAAAGGCTTAAAAATAGAGCCGATCTGGCGTTTCCCTTGGGTTGCACGATTGAAACGGGATTCATCAGCATCTCGCCCGCCTACGATGGCGAGCACCGCTCCAGTGCGATTTTCCACTATGACCGCTGCGCCTTGGATGTATTCAGGTTCCTTGCGGTCGTTCACTGGGATGGCATTCCAGCCGCTGCGTGTCTGGTGGGGATAGCCGTTGAGGCGTTCCACCTCGCGGAGTTTCTTATCGAGGGCGGCCTCACCAGTTTTTTGTAGGCGCAGATCAATGGTGGTGATGATATTAAGGCCACCTAGCTTGATATTTTCCTTTTCGAGGATGATTTCTAGATCGCGGCGAATGGCATCCATGGCGTAGGATTCATGTGCTTCGCGGCGCCATTCAGGGCGGACTTCGATGGCCTCAAGTTTGGCGGTATCTGCCCGTTCTTGAGTGATCGCCTCAGCGGTGACCATGCGGGCGAGGGTGGTATTGCGTTCGCGAGTGGCGGCTTCTATCGAGCGAAAAGGATTGAATGAATCTGGGCCACGGACGATGCCTGCGAGCAGGGCGGATTGCGATAATGTGAGCTCTGATGGGTGTTTCTCAAAGTAGATGCGCGAGGCTTCACCCACGCCTTTGATCTGGCGGCCCCAGTTGATCTGGTTGATATATGCTTCGAGGATATCGTCCTTGCTTAACATCGCTTCGAGGCGGAAGGCGATGGCGATTTCTAAAAATTTGCGGTCCAGTTGGCGTAGAGTGTCACCCCGTTTTTCACCGCGCTTGAGTTCGAAAATATCTGAGGCGAGCTGCTGGGTGATGGTGGAGGCGCCTTCTTTTTTCCCCGAAATATTCTTGAGCAACGCGCGGGCGATGCCGATCAGATCGATGGCGCCGTGATTGTAAAAACGCTCATCTTCGCGCGCGAGGATGGCCTTGCGGAAATCCTCGGAGACTTGCTTGAGTGGGACGATCGAGCGTTTTTCGCCGTGGATTCTACCAATTTCCTCACCTTGGCGATCATTGATGATCGAGCGCTCGGGCATGGCACGAATTTTCGCGAGGTCGAAATTCTTCGCGCGGAAGCCGTAGATCGTGCCTAAGAAGGCAAGCGCGTAGAGGCCAGCGACGAGTGGGTGCCCGCAGAGGCGGACGAAAAAACGCAATGGCTGCCCGAGGACGCGGGTGACAAGATTGAAAAGATGGAAGGGCCAGAAAAACAAAAGCGAAACGGCGCTGGGTCCGCGAGGGGGAGGGCTGGCGTGCGGCTCATTGCGACGGCGGTTTTTAGACTCTGAGGGATTACTTTTAGCCATCGGCGTGGCGATGCTAAACGAATTGTGAGCGATGTTCCACCTTGATTATTGGCAGACAAGAACGAGGTGTGACTTCGCTTTGATTTTTGAAATTATGAAAGACTTCACGCTTGGGATTACTGGAATTCTTATCATCTTGGCACTGGCGACATTGCAAGCGCGGGAACCTGTCCGCGATGTGAAGGACTTGCTAAATCTGGAGTCGCAGGTGAAGGAAGTTTCCCGCAAAGCAATGCCAGCGACGGTCGCTTTATTGGCAGATGAGACGGGTTCTTCGGGCTCTGGAGTCATCACTACGGCAGACGGATTGATCCTCACGGCAGCGCACGTGGTCCAAGGGGTGGAAGAAGTGCTCGTGGTGTTTCCCGATGGCGAAGAAGTGCGGGGCAAGGTGCTGGGGGCAAATTTTTCCAAGGACATCGCGATGGTGCAAATTTCCAAAAAAGGCGTTTATCCATTTGCCGCCATGGGTGCATCGAAGGTGCTGGCAGCAGGTGACTGGGTAGTGGCGATGGGGCACTCTGCTGGCTTCGATGCGGCTCGCACGCCGCCAGTCAGATTTGGCCGAGTGGTGTCGAAAGGGCCGGGCAATTTTCTAACAACGGATTGCACGCTCATCGGTGGAGATTCGGGCGGGCCATTGTTCGATCTGGACGGGAAAATTGTGGGGATTAATTCATCCATCGGATTTTCCCTAAAGAATAACAACCACGCTGGAGTGGATGGCATCCGGCAAGACTGGGATCGTCTTAAAGCCGGAGAGGCATGGGGCGAGCTTCAAATGAATCCATTCGCGAATCCAGATTTACCTGTGCTGGGATTAGTGGGCGGAACGATGCAATTCAGAGGCATTAGGGGAGCGGTGGTGGGTGGAGTGTCGCCGCGCTCGCCCGCTGCTGCTGCGGGGATCCGCGCGGGCGATGTGATCGTGGCTGTAGATAGCGAGCGGATCCAAACTTTTAAGGAACTCACTGTATTGATCGCAAAGCGCGAGGCCGGAGATCGGGTGAAGTTGGATGTCCAGCGCGAGTCTGGTGAAGCACAGATCATGGTGACGCTGGCACGCATGGATGACCTCTATGGGAGCCGCTAAATTAAACAATTTCTCACAAAAAATGAAAACGATCCTATGTTTCTGCGGGTTATTGCTCACTTCTTTATGGTTGCGAGCAGAAGAAGATATCCCACTGATCCGCCCGGACGAACGACGGGCCATCGATCAGCAGTCGGATGAAATGAAAGAAGTGATCGAGCCATTGCTCAAAGACGTCGCGAAGTCTGCCGTGCGAGTGTGGGTAGGAAATCGCCGCCTCGCCTATGGCACGGTGGTGGGAGATGGGAGAAAGATCGTCACGAAATGGAGTGAGATTTCCCGGGCAAAGGGTGCCCTCCGAGTGGAAGCAGGCGGTGCGGAATTGCGCGCTGTGACGGTAAGTGGGGTTTATGAGAATGAGGATCTTGCAGTTCTAAAGGTAGAGGGTGAGCCGTTACCACCCGTCAAGTGGTCTTATGAAAAGCCAGAGCTAGGCACATTCTTAGTGGCTCCTCAGCCAGATGGCAGGCCTGCGGCGTATGGTGTGGTGAGTGTGTTAGAGAGAAATCTACGCGATACTGACAAAGCATTTCTCGGTGTAAGTGGCGACTCAGACTACCGGGGAAACGGCGTGAAGCTCTGGCAAGTTTCCGCAGGATCTGGAGCTGAGGAGGCTGGCCTGAAAGTCGGCGATGTGATAATCAAAGTGAACGACCGGGCCATTTCCGGAATGTTGGAATTGAAAAATTCTGTGATCGGAGCGAAGCCGGGTGAGCAGGTGAAGCTGCGTATCCTAAAGGCAGACGGGGAGCTGGACGTAAATGTTGTGTTAGGAAATCGGCCTGCGACACCTCAGTTTTCCGGGCAGCGTCTCGAACAAATGGAACGCATGGGCGGGGCCATCAGCCGAGTGCGCGATTCATTCAGCGCAGCAATCCAGACCGATATGCGGATGCAGCCAAATCAAGTAGGTGGGCCAGTAGTTGACCTCAAGGGCGGCGTGCTCGGGATCACCATCGCGCGAGCGGACCGGACTCGTTCATTTGTGATGCCAGCATCGAAGCTCGAGGAATTACTAAAATCAGAGGGGAAATCCCCTGCGCTGGCCCAGCTCGAAAAACCTGCAGAGCGTGAACCCGTGCGGAGCAATTCAAGGCCGAGAATCGTGCCTGCACCATCCACAAATGAGGAGCAAATGTCCCGCCACCTTGATGACATGCAGCGCTTGATGGATCACATGCGCACCGAGATGGAGGGACTAGAAGAGCGCGAAAAAAATCGCTGAAATTGCGAGCTTGATTACTGCTCATGGGCACTATGAAAAGCAAAGCCATTGGAAAAATTCTGACAGTACATGAAGCTGAAGCACTCCTGCGCGTGCTCAAGATACGTTTTGAAAATCACCCCGAGCGTCACGAGGGTATCACATGGGCCGACGTGGCGTTTCGCTTATGTGGCATCAAAGGCAATTATGAAAAGATATTTCCACTCCGCGAAATGGAAAACACAGGTGGT
>JAYULG010000427.1:0-7036 GCA_043763755.1 Akkermansiaceae bacterium
AGGCGCAGTCTTGCTGCCCGTGCTTCATCGAGCTGACTGTTGAGCATGGCAACGGAATCCCGCGCGGCTAGCCCGCCTTCGGTGCCCTCGAGGCCGGAAATCGGGTTATTTTTGCGAAACTCTTGCACTTTGGCGGCCGACTCCAGCATCCGCTCATTGAGCCTCACTTGCTCGCGGGCAAGTCCGTCGCTCGCCTGTTGGGTGACTTGTTGTTGGCGCTCAAACGTCCATTTTTCATACTCCGTGACGAGTGATTCCACGAGCAGCTTGGCGCGTTTTGGATCAGTGTCTTCCACGGTGATATCGATGAAACGGGTGCCACGGCGGAGGGCCACACTCACGCGTTTTGCCAGTGTGGCGCGTAATACAGCCTCGCTTGCTCTGGCTGGAGCGAATGCTGGGTCTTTCGCGAGGCCATTGGCTTCGATGACTTTGAGCAACAATGTGGAAGCAATCATCCCTTGCTCGACGGAGCGCATTTCTTCGAGGTCCTTCGTCTCCTCGGGAGCCACGGCTTGGATATTCATCACGAATGGAGCTTGGCTATTGATCTGCACCGATCCCGATGATTTGTAAATTTTCGGCAAGGTTCCTGCGAACCAATAAAGCGCCGCTGTGCCTGCGAGCATTCCAAAAACGACCAACCATCCGCGGCGCAGTAGAATTTCTAACAGCCGATTGGCTTCCACTTTTGGCAGAAAATAAGTGGGGTCCGCAGCAACGGGATTCGCAGCAGAGAGGGAAGTCTCGCTCGATGGCACCGGAGTCTTTGGCTTTGGAATCAGCATGGAAAATGAAATACTAGAATGGGGGAAATGAACTTAAAAAAGACTTTCTGGGATTGTGATCACGTCTCCATCTAGTAGTGGGATGTCTGCGCCTTTGCCAGTGGTGATTTCTGCGAGATTGAGCGTGAGCACTTGCCCGCCGCTGCGCTTGAGGTTGATTTTTTTTACGTTGGCGATGCGCGTGCTGCCACCTGCCATGCCGATGGCTTCCACTAGTGAAAGTTGGCGGTGGATTGGTAACTCAAAAACTCCGGGGCGCTGGGCCTGCCCGAGAACGGTAATAGTTCTGCGGATACGCGCTGCGATGGATACGCTCACTTCAGGTTTAACGAGATATCCATCTGCTAGTTTACGCCCAATCAATGCGGCTGCCTGATCTGTGGTGAGACCCAACAATTTCACAGCGCCGATCAATGGAAGTGAGATCGTGCCATCGGCAGAAAGTTGGCCGCGAGTGTTGAGATCGTCCTCGCGGAACACGCGGATATCTACATTATCCATTCGCGCAATGACACCCGAGGAGCGGACTTCAGGCTGGGCGAAGACCGAGGTGACACCGAGCGCCACAAATAGCAAATGGAAGTAGAAGAAAAAATTTAGGTTCATCAGTCCGGGTAAGTTTTAAAATCGATAGTTAAATTCAAAACCCGCTAAGTTTTGCTCATAGCCGAACAACGTATCGTTCGAAGCGTTTTTAGCAACTCGGTAGAAGATGGCCACGTTGAGGCTATCAGAAAGTTTGTATTCAAGTGATGGGCGTATGAAATATATTTGATCTTCGCGCCCGCTGGGGCCAGCGCCGGAAACTCGTGAGTAAGAGATGTTTTCTCTGCCACCTTCTAACAAGGCGGTCCAATGGCTGCCGATGCATTGCGATATACCCGCGGTCACTCCTAGCGATTTATAATTTTGACCGAGAAGAAACGCCGATGCTTGTTGATTCTGATAGGCGGTTAAATAGAGTTTTGTTCCATCGCGTGGGCCCCAGTTGATGCGGCTTTGAAACACTGGATTGATCTGGCTATCGTTTCCGGCAGCGCGGCGCTCAGCACCTGCTTGGAGGCTGAGCTGAATTTTTTCCCGTGGTTGCCAGCTCATGTTGCCAGTGAGCTGTTGGACGTTCTGGCGGCTCGCCCCATCCACGTCAAAGCGAGATACGCGGTAGGCTAGACCGACTTGTGTTTTCGGCGAATAGGCATAGCGGATTGCAGTTTCACCAAATGTCTCGCTCGCATCAAAAAACGAAGCGGCATCGTAGGCAGTGCGAGCGGCTCCGGCGGCCACTTCAAAGGTCAATTTTTCTCTCGCTTCCCACGCAGCGCGGACTTCGTTTTCTAAGACGGTGCGGTTGGCTTGCTCGCCTGTATCCGCTGTGGCATCTCCAAGTTTCGCGAAACCGCCACCGTAAGAAAGTGTGATCATTTTAGCGCGCCAGCCCGCTGACCAGAGCGCTTTGTGATCAATCCGGTTGTCCGTCCCGCGTTCTTGAAATAAAACCCCGGTGGGCTTGTAGGTGAGATCGATGAATGCACCTTCCGTTTCGAGTGGATCACCTTTCTTGTAGGCAATGATTGTGCCAACTCGGAAGACTTGATCAGCCACCCCATTGGTAGCATTCAAGAAAATATTGCTATCATAAGTTGCGGAGAGAAACGCCGTCAATTCGAGGCCAGGTTTTTTCTTCCCATCATCTTCTACCAATGGGGCCAAAGGCGCGGCTTCGTTGTTTGAAATTACTCCATAATCCAGCCGATCATCCACCATAGGAGTGATTTCTTGGGCCATCAAAAACTTGCAACAGGTCGCATTAAGGAATGCGAACATCAGTCGAGTCTTCAAAGCTGGAGGTGGTTGAGTAAGTGACATTGCAGGGGGGCGGCAACGCTAGAGTTATACTTCTTTATAGACCATGTCACAAGATTTTTTGGCTCTCCTAGCTTTACGTGATCACGTAATTCCATGAATTCTTATAAATGTTAGAAACGCGAAAGTGTAATCAATCGTCGTTGGTAAATAATTAGCTCTACTTTATTATCTACGATTTAAGTTCCCCTGTTAGAGATCCTCCTGCACATTTTTTCTTGGCCCCCCACACCATGGATTTTCGATCCCACCCTATCAATTTAGACCACGCAACGAATAGCCCTGAACGTTGGACTGATAAGTTCGAGCGTCAGGCTGCTTTGAACCCACAGCAAATCGCCGTGATCAGCGGAGATCGGACGCTGAGCTACCGTGAGCTGAGTGAATCATCCACTCGGATTGCCAATCTTTTGCGGGAATCTGGGATTACGAGAGGCGACTTTGTGGGGCTAGGTTTGCAGCGTTGCCTGGAACTCCCTGCGGCGCTGTTAGGAATTTTAAAAGCAGGGGCGGCATACATTCCCCTAGATCCGAGTTATCCGAGTGCGCGGATTGAGCAAATGATCGAGTCCGCAAAAGTGCGCTTGGTAGTGACCCAGCAAGGCCGTGCTGAGCGCTTTCCCAATGTGGAAATTCTATGCATTGACTCAGGAGCGCTCACGGGAATGTCCACGGATGGTCCATTTGCGGAGCGTGGGTCTGATGATCTGATCTATGCGATTTTTACGTCGGGTTCCACGGGTGTGCCAAAGGCTGCGTCAGTCTATCATCGAAGTTTTGAGAATCTGCTTCACTGGTATGCTGTAGAATTACAACTCGGCAGTTGTGATCGCACCTTGGTGATTAGTTCTCCGAGTTTTGATCTCACGCAGAAGAACTTTTTTGCGCCATTGATCACGGGCGGCACGCTCGTTTTAGATGATTGCCAGACATATGATATCGCGCGGATCACCAAGCTCATCTGCGATCATGGGGTGACGTTGATCAACTGCACGCCGAGCGCATTTTACCCGCTGGTGGATGCTGCGGCATCTAGCGAATACAAGGCGCTATCATCATTGCGCTTTGCGGTTCTTGGTGGCGAGCCAATCTCAGTTTCAAGATTGCGAGCGTGGCTAGAACATGCAAATTGCCGGGCGGAGGTGGTCAACTCCTACGGCCCCACCGAGTGCACTGACATCTGCCTTTTTTATCGTCTTCATCGTGGTAACTTGGAAGAGCATTCCTTCGTCCCACTGGGTTATGAAATTCCTGAGGTGCAGGTGAGCCTGCGTGATGCCTCATTTCAAATCGTGCCTGAGGGTGAGATTGGCGAAATTTGCATCTCAGGTGCGGGAGTGGGAGCGGGCTACCTTTACGATTCCGCCCGCACTGACGAGGTGTTCATCCACGGCACCTACCGCACGGGTGATCTTGGCAAGCGCCATCCTTCCCAAGTCATCGAGTTTCGTGGAAGAGCGGACCATCAGGTGAAAGTCAATGGCTTCCGCATCGAGCTTGGTGAAATCGAAATCGCACTACAGCAATACGCTGGCGTTAGAGAAGCGGTGGTGCTCGCCCATGGTGAGCATCTAATTGCCTATATCAATGGGGATGTTGGCAAAGCCGTCATTGAAGAATTTCTCTCTAATAAATTGCCGAGTTACATGGTGCCTCACGAGTATCATTTTGTGGAAAAATTTCCTCTCACACCCAATGGCAAGGTGGACCGTCTCGCATTGCGAAGCACAACGAGAACTTTGTCTTCCGCAGCGGCCACGGGTGCGGGCATGGAGTCCAGAGTTTTGAGGCTCTGGAGTGAAATCCTAGGGCGGACGGTGACGGATGGGAGCGCAAATTTTTTCGACCTCGGAGGAAGCTCCATTCACATCGCGATCGTCCATGTAAGGCTCATGGAACTCACCGGACGGCAGTTTGCGATCACCGAGCTGTTTGCCTTGCCCACGGCCCGCGCCGTTGCAGAATTCCTCTCGCCGCAAGGTGACTCGCGTGCTACGTCTCGCACGGCTGAGCGAGCATCGCTGGCCCATGCTAGTTTTTCACGATTCCGCCGTCCGACCCAGAAATGATTGATGATTCTTCTGCCGCTGAAGCCGTAGCCGTGATCGGCATGGCGGGTCGTTTCCCGGGGGCGCAATCTCCAGATGAATTTTGGCAAAATTTGATGGCGGGCAAGGATGGCATCACGCGCTTCCCGAGCCGGACTGAGACAGATGGCAGCCATTATGTTGGGGCGCGCAGTGTGTTGGAAAACCCTGATTTGTTTGATGCCTCATTTTTCGGGATCTATCCAAAAGAGGCCGAGCTGATGGACCCTCAGCACCGGGTGTTTCTCGAATGTGCATGGGAAGCACTGGAAGACGCTGGCTATGATCCGCACGCATATTCAGGCATGGTCGGCGTTTACGCGGGCTTGAGCTTAAACACCTATCTTCTCCATAATCTTGGGACAGGCGGTGATTTGGCAAATAGCTATCAAGTGGCCGAGTATCAAACGATGCTTGGCAATGATAAGGATTTCCTACCCGTCCGTGTCTCATACAAGCTGAACTTGCGGGGGCCGAGCATGGCCATTCAGAGTGCCTGCTCCACCTCGCTCGTTGCCATCTGCCAAGCGGCCACAGCGCTACTCACCTACCAGTGCGACATGGCGCTATCGGGTGGTGTCTCAATCACTTTTCCCCAACAACGCGATTACCGGTTTCAAGAAGAAGGCATGGTTTCGCCAGATGGTACATGCCGTGCGTTCGATGCAGATGCCGCGGGCACGGTATTCGGTCATGGTTGCGGAGTTGTTTTGCTCAAGCGCTTGGGCGAGGCCATTGCTGATGGAGATCCCATTTTAGCGGTCATCAAGGGCTGGGCTGTCAATAATGATGGCTCGGATAAAATCGGTTTCGCAGCGCCCGGGCTCAATGCGCAAGCAGAGGTCATTGCCATGGCCCAAGCCTCTGCTGGGGTGAAGCCATCTGAAATTTCTTACATCGAAGCGCACGGCACCGGCACCCCACTCGGGGATCCCATCGAGATCGCCGCGCTCACCAAGGCATTCCGCCAAGGTGGCTGCGATGAGAATGCATTCTGCGCCATCGGCACTGGGAAAACCCACATCGGTCACCTCGATTGTGCGGCTGGCGTCACTGGATTAATCAAGACCATCCAGCAGCTCCGCCACGAAAAAATTCCAGCGCTGCTTCATTTTAAAGCCGCCAATCCCCGCATCGATTTCGCGAACAGTCCTTTCGTGCCCGTCAGTGAGGATCGCGATTGGAAAGCCGGTGGCGAAATCCGCAGAGCGGGTATTAGCGCGTTTGGCGTGGGCGGCACCAATGCCCACATTGTCTTAGAAGAAGCGCCTGAAGCCGCCGCGAGTTCATCCGGGCGCAAACAAAATTTATTGATACTCTCGGCGAAATCACCCGCAGCACTCACCGCCATCGCGCTAAATCTAGCGGATTTCATTGAGAGAGAAAAACCTGCTTTGGCAGACGTTTGCTACACCCTTGCAAAGGGCCGACATGCCTTCGCCCACCGCCGCATCGTCGTCGCTGCGACGCATGATGAGGCAATTGCAAAACTCCGTGAGCCGGGGAAATCCACTAGCGCAGCCAAGCACGCCCCGCGCATGGCATTTCTGTTTCCCGGGCAAGGTTCTCAATACCCGGAAATGGGCCGCGAGATTTATGATTCTGAGCCTATTTTCCGCGCTGCCATTGATGAATGTGCCACGCTCCTCCGCCCGCATCTCCAGCACGATATCCGTGGGACACTTTTCCCATCAGAGGGCGAGCGCGAGATGGCAGCGCGGGATCTGCACCGCACCGCACTGACTCAGCCGTGCATCTTCGCCACCGAGTATGCGTTGGCAAAACTTTGGGCCTCATGGGGCGTGAAGCCCGCATTGGTGATCGGCCACAGCATTGGTGAATACGTAGCCGCTGTCATCGCGGAAACCTTCAAGCTCGAGCATGCATTGCAGCTACTCGCCAGTCGTGCGCGGCTCATGCAGGAGCTGCCCAGCGGCGATATGCTGGCAGTGAGGGCAAGCGCGGAAAGCCTCGCCCTGCCCGATGGGATCGAAATTGCAGCCGTGAATAGCTCGCAGCTATGTACCGTCTCTGGCACCCATGTGGCCATCGCGGGCTACCAAGTAGAACTCGCGGAAAAAAACATCGGCCACCGCTTGCTCAGCACCTCGCACGCATTTCACTCCGCGATGATGGAGCCGATGGTGAGTGCTTTCACGGATGATGCGGCGATGATCCCTGCAAACGAGCCAAACATCGCCTGGATTTCCACCTGCACGGGACAAGCAATCGATTCCGAAACATTGGTGGATCCCGCCTATTGGGCACGCCAACTCAGACAGACCGTGCGCTTCTCGG
>JAYULG010000428.1:0-28936 GCA_043763755.1 Akkermansiaceae bacterium
GGTGCGCTTAAGCGGCTGAGGGATCTGGGGAATACCGTGGTAGTGGTGGAGCACGATGAAGAGATCATTCGCGCGGCGGATTGGCTGATCGATCTCGGGCCAGGCGCGGGTGCTGCGGGTGGATACCTCGTGGGTGAGGGGGTGCCGATGGAGACGCTGTCCCCAACGGGTGAGTGGTTGAGAGGTGGAAACCAGAGGCAAGAATCCAGAACTAAGAGAAAGAAGATCGGAGATCTAGTGATCCGTGGGGCGCGTGAGCATAATTTGAAGAATCTGGATGTGGTGATTCCTTTGGGGCGGCTAGTGAGCTTATGCGGGCCGAGTGGCAGCGGGAAATCGACGTTGGTGAACTCGATTTTGCGGCGGGTGCTGGCACGCCATTTCAATGGATCAGGGGAAATGCCGGGGAAGCATGAGCGGATCGAAGGCATGGAGCATATCGCCAAGTGCGTGATGGCAGATCAATCGGCGATTGGTAGAAGCCCGCGCTCGAATCCGGCGACGTTTACCGGCGTGTTCGATCAGATTCGGGATCTTTTCACCAAACTGAAGCTCTCAAAACAACGCGGATATGGTATGAGCCGTTTTAGTTTTAATGCGGCCGGCGGGCGTTGTGAACGATGCCAAGGAAACGGGCGCTTAAAGATCGAAATGCACTTTCTGCCAGACGCGTGGGTGGTATGTCCGGCATGCAATGGGCGGCGCTTCAATCGCGAGACGCTGGAGATCACGTTTAAAGGGCGTTCCATCGCAGATACCTTGGAAATGGCGGTGAATGATGCGGCGGTGTTCTTCCGGGCTATTCCCAAAATTTTCCACGTGCTCAATATTTTGGAAGAGCTAGGGCTAGGATATTTAAAATTAGGGCAAGCCGCAAATACCTTGTCTGGTGGCGAGGCGCAGAGACTGAAACTGGCTGTGGAATTGGCGCGGCCACAAGCGCCCCATACTCTATATCTCTTTGATGAACCCACGACGGGCCTCCACTTCGGCGATGTCGAGCGACTCCTGGCAGCATTTACGCGGCTGCGGGATGCAGGCCACAGCGTGCTTGTGGTGGAGCACCACTTGGATGTGATCGCCGCCAGCGATTGGGTGATCGAACTCGGCCCAGGTGGCGGCATACACGGCGGGAATCTGGTGGCGGAAGGGCCACCTGCTACTCTGCGGGGAAACAAAAACTCGCCGACGGGGCGGACTTTAGCGAAACATTTGTAGGATTCTCGGGTTCATTCTTCGAGGAATGTTCATTTTTTCAGGGCGAATCACTCATCTCGAAGTAATTTTCATAAATTTTCAAAATAGGGCTTGTCAGGTTGGCTTCGATTTCTAGAGTCGGCCCCCCCACAGCAAGGACTGCCGAAGATTCATTCAAGGCACCTCCGCTCAACAGGGACATTTATCGGGTGCAGCTCCGGAAAAAAGCTCTTACGAGGTATCCTCGTCGGCGCTCCGGTTTGCCCCCATGGGAAAATCTTAGAACCACGTAGGAAATCATGCCGACCATCAATCAGCTCGTTCGCAAGGGACGCCTCACTCCGGCCGAAAAGTCGAAGTCACCCGCCCTCGTCAACTGCCCACAGCGCCGCGGAGTATGTCTTCAAGTCATGACTCGCACGCCCAAGAAGCCAAACTCGGCTCTCCGCAAGGTTGCGAAAGTGCGCCTCACGAACGGCTTCGAAGTCATCGCCTACATCGGTGGTGAAGGCCATAACCTCCAAGAACACTCCATCGTCCTTGTGCGCGGTGGCCGAGTGAAAGACCTTCCTGGTGTCCGCTACCACATCGTCCGTGGCTCGCTCGATACTCTCGGCGTCGATAAGCGTCGCCAATCACGTTCCAAATACGGAGCAAAACGTCCGAAGCCCGGTGCCGTCGCCGCTCCTGCCAAAAAAGGCGGGAAAAAGTAACTCTCTTCAATCCTAACATTACCATCCCAACGCCATGCCACGCCGCAAGCGCATCTTTACCAAGCCAGACCGTCGCGACCCACGCTACGACAGCGCTCTCGTTGGTCACCTCATTAGCAAGGTGATGGAATCCGGAAAACGTTCGCTCGCCCAGCGCATCGTTTATGCCGCCATCGACCGTGCAAACGAAGGTGTCGATACCGTCGATCCTCTCGAAGTCATCACCCGCGCCGTTGAAAACACGAAGCCCCGCGTGGAAGTGAAATCCCGCCGCGTCGGTGGTGCGACGTATCAAGTGCCGCTCGAGGTCGCACCTGATCGTTCCGAGTCTCTCTCCATGCGTTGGCTTGTGAACTACGCCCGGAATCGCAAAGGCACTCCCATGCACGTCGCTCTCGCAAACGAGATCAAAGACGCAGCTAACAACCAAGGCAGTGCCGTCCGCAAGCGCGATGACGTGCATAAAATGGCGCAGGCAAACCGCGCATTCGCTCACTTCCGTTTCTAATTTCAGACCTGCGCTCAAGCGAAACTCCCATCCGTGAATCCGAATAGTCCAAACCGCCAATACGTGCTTGAGCGCACCCGAAATATCGGGATCGCTGCGCACATTGACGCGGGCAAGACAACGCTCACTGAGCGCATTCTGTTTTATACAGGGATGATCCACAAAATCGGTGAAGTCCACGATGGTGGCGCGACCACGGATTGGATGGAGCAGGAGCGCGAGCGCGGCATCACCATCACTTCAGCCGCAGTCACCACCGAGTGGTGGCAACACGCGGATGAGGGAATGCTGAAACTTTTCCCGGATCAAAAGCACCGGATCAACATCATCGATACACCGGGACACGTCGATTTCACCGCTGAAGTCGAGCGTTCACTCCGCGTCCTAGATGGCTGCATCGTGGTTTTCTGCGGTGTCGCAGGTGTCCAGCCGCAGACCGAAACCGTCTGGCGGCAAGCGACAAAATACAACGTGCCTCGCATCGTGTTCGTCAATAAGATGGATCGCACAGGCGCGGATTTCCAAAGCGTTTTCGAGGAAATTAAGGAAAAGCTTGGGGCAAATGCGGTTCGTATATTGATTCCCATCGGAGCGGAAGAGCATCTCATCGGTCAGCTTGATGTCGCCAATCAAAAGGCAATCTACTACTCAGACGACGATAAATTCGGCTCCACCTACACTGTCAAGGATCTTGAGGGTGATCTTATCGCCCTAGGTCAAAACGCCTATGACGAGCTGGTCAGTGCCGTCGCCGATGTGGACGATGCAGTGGGCGAAAAATTTATCAACGAGGAGCCGATCTCTCTTGCCGAGTTAAAGCAAGGCATCCGGCGCGCTACGATCAGCAATCTTCTGGTCCCCGTCGCTGGTGGCTCAGCTTTCAAAAACAAAGGTGTCCAGTATTTACTTGATGCCGTGCTCGATTACCTACCAAGCCCGCTCGATATTCCGGCGGCGATTGGCATGGACCCCGATGATCACGAGATACACCTTGAGGTCATCACCTCAGACAATGGAAAGTTTGTCTCCTTAGCCTTTAAACTCTGGGCAGATAAATTTGTAGGAAAGCTTGTTTTCTTCCGCGTTTACTCCGGCGTCGTTAAAAAAGGTGACACGGTTTACAATCCCCGCACCCGCCGCTCTGAACGAGTGGGGCGCTTGATTCAAATTCAAGCAAATGAGCACAAGGACATTGATGCTTGTTACTCGGGCGATATCGCGGCCATGGTCGGTATCAAAAATGTCACCACCGGTGATACTCTCGCCGCTGAGAATCACGATGTGGTCCTCGAGCCTCCCACCTTCCCGGAGCCAGTCATTTCCATGGCTGTCGAGCCGCGAACCAAGGCAGATCAAGAAAAACTAGGAATGGCGCTCGGTCGCCTTTCCGAGGAGGACCCCACCTTCATGGTCAAGACCGATGAAGAAACCGGACAGACCATCATTTCTGGAATGGGTGAACTCCACCTCGAGATCATCATTGATCGCATCCGCCGTGAGTTCAAGGTTGAGGCAAATACCGGAGCACCCCAGATCGCATATCGCGAAACAATCACCCAAGCCGCGGGCGGCGAAGGTAAGCTCATCAAACAATCCGGTGGCCGTGGCCAATACGGGCACGTCATCATTTCCCTCAAGCCCAACGAAAAGGGCAAAGGTCTCACCATCGAGAATAAGGTCATCGGTGGAACGATCCCGAAGGAATACATCAACGCGGTGTATAAAGGCATCAACGAGTCGATGACCAATGGGATCATCGCAGGTTACCCAGTGATCGATGTCCATGTGGAAATCCTTGATGGTTCTTACCACGATGTGGACTCCAACGAAAATGCCTTCACCATGGCTGCCATTTTTGCGATGAAGGATGGCTTTAAAAAAGCAAAGTCCATCCTCCTCGAGCCCATCATGGCTGTGGAGGTTTCTACCCCAGATGACTATCAAGGTGACGTAATGGGAGACCTCAGCCGCCGCCGGGGTCAAATCCAAAATACCGAATCCAAAGGCAAGCTCTCCGTTGTCCATGCCAATGTTCCGCTTAAGGAAATGTTCGGCTACTCCACCGCCGTTCGCACTCTCTCTTCTGGCCGCGCCTCTTATGCAATGACTCCATCGCATTTTGAGCAGGTCCCCACCAATATCGTCGAAGAAATCGTCAGTGACCGCATCGGTTAGCTCGAACGTTTTTCTCGCCCCGTAGCCCAACCACGTAAACCGTTAAAACAACTCTCCACCATGGAAAATCAGAAAATACGCATCCGCCTGCGCGCCTTCGATCACCGCGCCATCGACCGCTCAGCTCAAGAAATCGTGGAGACCGCAAAACGCACCGGTGCCCGTGTGGCTGGGCCCATCCCATTGCCAACCCGTATCGAGCATTTCACCGTGAACCGCTCAGTCCACGTGAACAAAAAATCGATGGAACAATTTGAAATCCGCACTCACAAGCGGCTCTTGGACATCGTAGATCCCACTGCGCGCACCGTCGATGAACTCAAGAAGCTCAATCTTCCAGCCGGTGTCGATATCACCATCCGCATCTAAGTTTCAGGAACTCTCTCAATCTGAAATCTTCAATCTTCAATTTTAAATTCAAATCGCCATGTCACTCGGCCTCCTCGGCAAAAAAATCGGTATGACCCGCCTGTTCGATCAGCAGGCAGGCATCATGATCCCCGTAACTGTCATCGACGTTTCCGGAAACACGATCCTCCAATCCAAGACTCCTGAGTCAGACGGATACACCGCAGTCCAAGTCGGCTATGGCGATCGCAAAGAGCAACGCGTCACCAAGCCAGCGCTCGGGATTGCGAAAAAAGCAGGCTGTGCACCCAAGCATTTCATCCAAGAATTCCGTGTCGTAAATGGTGTGGAACTCCCTGCCGTCCATCCTGGCATGGATACCTTCACGGAAGGTCAATGGGTCGATGTGATCGGTGAGTCGAAAGGCCGCGGATTCCAAGGTGTTTACAAACGCTACAATTTCGGTGGTCTCAAGCAGACTCACGGATCCATGATGCACCGCAGAACGGGAGCCATCGGTTGTCGCTCCACCCCGGGGCGGGTTTGGAAGAACCAAAAAATGCCCGGCCACATGGGCACCACCCGCACCACTGTGCAAAATCTCAAAATCGTCGCCGTTCGCAAAGAAGACGGTGTGATCCTCGTTTCTGGCGCAGTTCCCGGCTCAAATGGCCACTACGTCACCGTCCGCCCAGCCAAGAAAAAGTCCGCCTGATCCGGTGGCAAATTGAAACCTCTCACGATTCCAAGTCATGTCCGCTAAGACTTTTACCATAGAAGACGCTAAAGCCGCCAATCTCGTTTTGGTAGGTGCCGAGAAAGGTCGCCAAGCCGTCCACGACCTCGTGGTGGCATACCGCGCCAACCGCCGCACTGGCTCCGCTTGCACCAAAACTCGGGGTGAGGTTTCCGGCAGCAACCGTAAAATTTATAAACAAAAAGGCACTGGCGGCGCACGTCACGGTGATAAGCGCGCCCCGATCTTCGTAGGTGGTGGTGTGGTCTTCGGTCCACGCCCTCGGGACTACTCTAAGAAGGTCCCCAAGACAGTTCGCAAACTCGCACTCCGCCGCACCCTTGGCGATTTAGTCCGTGCCGAAAAGATCATCACCGTCCCTAGCTTTGCCATCGCGGATGGGAAGACAAAGTCATTCGTCGCGGCGATTGATGCCATTGCGAAGCCGGGGAAAATTCTCGTCGTCGGAAATTCATATGACGATAAAACATACTTTGCCGCTCGCAATGTAGGTTACGTCCAACTCGTCACTGCCACGGATTTGAACGTGGAACAACTCCTCCTCGCCAACACCATCATCCTCGTGGGTGATGCCGTGCAAACCCTCGCGGCTCGCACCGCCTGAACCCCGGAACCAACACCGAGATCATGAAAGATATTTACCAGGTCATCAAAAACGTCCGCCTTTCCGAGAAAGCCACTATGCTTCAAGAGAACAACAACGAGGTCACGCTCGAGGTGGATCGCAAGGCAAACAAGATTGAAATCAAGCAGGCAGTCGAACAATTGTTCGGAAAAACTGTTCTCGCTGTTCGCACTGCCAATTACGACGGCAAAGCCCGCCGCAAGCGCCGTGCCGATGCCGGTCGCACCAACCACTGGAAAAAAGCCATCGTTCGCCTCAAGGAAGGCGAAACTTTCGATCTCGTCTAAGCGCATCCACCCGCGTCTTCTACCGTAAATACTCACTGTTCCGATTGTCATGCCACTGAAAACTTTCAAGCCAATCACACCCTCAGCCCGCTACAAAAATCTGCCGTCCTTTGACGAGATTACGAAGAGCAAGCCTGAGAAAAGCCTTTTGACCCCGCTCAAGCGCAGCGGTGGTCGCAACAACACTGGCCGCATCACCACCCGCCACGTCGGTGGAGGCCACAAGCGGCATTACCGTTTGATCGACTTTAAGCGCGGCAAGCACGATGCCCCTGCTACGGTCGTTGGCATTGAATATGATCCAAATCGCACCTGCCGCATTGCGCTCATTCAATACGAAGACGGGCAGAAATCTTACATCCTCGCCCCCCTCGGGCTTGAGGTGGGAACCACGGTCGTCGCTGGCGCGAACGTCGCTCCTAAGACTGGCAATGCCATGCCGCTGAGCGCTGTTCCACTCGGAACATCTATCCACAATATCGAACTCATCCCTGGCAATGGCGGCAAAGTCGCTCGTGCCGCGGGTCAGCTCGCCGTGCTTTCTAACCGCGATGGCGGCTGGGCACTCGTCAAGATGCCATCTGGTGAAATTCGCCGTTTCAATGATCGCTGTTTTTGCACCATCGGCCAAGTCGGCAACCGCGATCACATGAACGAGACATCCGGCAAAGCTGGCCGCACGCGCTGGCAGGGCGTGCGCCCAACAGTCCGCGGGATGACCATGAACCCAGTTGACCACCCGAACGGTGGTGGCGAAGGCAAATCAAAATCCGGCGGTGGTCGCCAGCATCTTCTCAGCCCATGGGGCCACGCGAAGGGCCAAAAGACCCGCAACAAGCGCAAAACTACCAGCGTCTTCATTGTTGAGTCTCGTCACAAAGCCAAGCGCAAGTAATCGTTATTTAACCTGAAATCTCAAATTCCTCATGCCACGTTCCCTCAAGAAAGGCCCATTCGTCGATCAAAAGCTTCTTGCCAAGATCGATGCCGTCGCCGAAGCCGGTTCCGACCGCAAGCCCATCAAGACATGGAGTCGCAAGTCCATGATCACGCCAGACTTCGTCAGCCATAACTTTGCTGTGCACAACGGCAAAACTTTCGTTCCAGTTTACGTCACGGAAAACATGGTCGGCCACAAACTAGGCGAATTTTCGCCAACGCGCCTGTTCAAGACCCACGGCGGTATTGGTAAAAAGTAAATTTCTCCCATCTCTACCTACGCTCATGCGCACTACCTCCACATTCAAAGCACTCGCCGCCGCCCTCGGGCTGTTGGCCGCTGCTGGAATGGCGAGTGCGCAAGACGCTACCGCGGAAGAGCTGCAAGAAATTATCACTCAGCTCCAATCACAGAACGTTGTTCTCCAGCGCGGCCTTACCGAGGCAAATCGTGGAGAAAAACAGGCTTCCGAGCAACTCGCGCAAGTCCGCCAGCGCCTTGAAGCACTTGGGAAAAACCTACTTGACGGAGGCGATGACCGCCTTGTTCAAGCAGCTAGCGATTTACAAATCGCTAACGAGCGCATCACCAAGCTGGAAGCCTCCGTTTCGCCAGTCGTCGCAGCCATCAATCAGTATCTTCGCCTTGCCGTCATCTCAGATCCTGCGGTGAGACTTCGGGTAGAAACTTCTTTAAGAGAGCTTGACGCAGTCCTTGGACTGCGCCAAAAGCCTCAGCCCGATGTGCGTGCAGGTTCACTCCAGCAAGCGGACATCGTCAGTATCGATCAAGAAAGTGGTATGTTGGTTCTCAATCTCGGCGAAGGCCAAGGAGCGAAAATCGGCATGACCTTTCGCCTCACCCGCGGGCAGATGCCATACGGAAAAGCCATTCTCGCAGATGTCCGCAAGGCCGTCAGTGGTGCCTTCATCGAGCAACTTGATGATAGCACCGCCTCTCCCATTCTCGGCGATCTCGCCGTCCTTGAAACACAAGCCTCAGCTCAGTAAACACTCACCGTCCGCCTTTCTATGGAAGTCAAAAGCACCACCAAATTCGTTCGCTTATCGCCTAAAAAGGCGCGCGATGTCGCCCGTGAAATCCAAGGCCTACCCGTCTCCAGCGCCCTTGATATTTTGACGTTTACTCCCAAGAAAGCTGCGCAGCTCATTGGCAAAACTCTCAAAACCGCCATCGCAGACGCGGAAAACAATTTCTCGCTCGATACTGGGACTCTCATCATAAAAGAGGCCGTCATCGGTGCTGGTCCTACTCTCCGCCGCTTCAAGCCGCGTGCGAAAGGTTCTGCGGGACCTATCCTCAAGCGCACCAGCCACATTTCCATCACCCTCGTCGGCTCCGCCCCCGAGAAAAAAGTCAAAACAGCCCGCAAGGCCGCTGCCAAAAAAATCGAAACCGCTCCTGCCGCCGCTGCCACAGAAGCTTGAATCTCTCTCCCTTAATTTCATTCCTCACCGACCATGGGCCAAAAAGTAAATCCGATCGCATTCCGCCTCGCCGTCAACAAAGACTGGCGCTCGAAATGGTATGCCAAAGGCAAAGACTACACCGACAAGCTCCACGAAGATCTCGCAATCCGTGGCTACCTCAAAAACAAGCTCGTCAATGCAGGTCTGGCACGGGTGATCATCGAGCGTGCTTGGAATAGCGTGCGCGTCACCCTTCACACCTCCCGCCCAGGTCTCATTATTGGCCGCCAAGGCAAGGAAATCGAAGTGATGACCAAGGAAATTGCCGGTCTTTGCAAAGGCGCCCAAGTGAAGATCGACATCATCGAGATTCGCAAGCCCGAGCTTGATGCCCAATTGGTCGCTGAGCAAATCGCCGTCCAACTCGAGCGCCGAATCAGTTTCCGCCGCGCTATGAAACGCGCCTTGCAGACTGCCATGGAATTTGGTGCGGATGGCATTCGCCTCCGTTGCGCTGGCCGCCTTGGTGGCGCAGACATCGCTCGCTCCGAGAGCTATCGCGAAGGCAAAGTGCCACTCCAGACTCTTCGCGTCCCGTTGGACTACGGCTTTGCCGAAGCCCGCACCCTTTATGGCATCATCGGTGTCAAAGCTTGGGTGAATAAAAAAGAAGACGACGGAAAACAGCAGCCTCAACAAGGTGGTCGCAATGACCGTGGCGGAGACCGCGGGGATCGCGGCAACCGCGGTGGCGGCGGCGGTGGAGATCGCGGAGGCGATCGTCGCCCGCAGAACCGCAATTGATCATTCAAATTTTCTTAATTCTAAATTCTAACAATTCTAGGAGGACCGATCCATGCCTTTGATGCCCAAACGAACCAAGTTCCGCAAGAGCCACCGCGGAAGCCGCGCCGGGAATGCCCAGCGAGGAACCACCGTCGCCTTTGGTGACTTCGGACTGCAAACACTCGACCGTGGATGGATGACCAATCGCCAGATCGAAGCTTGCCGGATCGCGATCAATCGCTCGCTCAAACGGAAAGGAAAAGTCTGGATCCGGATTTTCCCACACAAGTCCATCACCTCACGCCCACCCGAAACTCGGATGGGTAAAGGCAAAGGTGCTGTGGAAGGTTGGGTAGCAGTCATCCGCCCCGGCAACATGCTTTTTGAAATCGGTGGTGTGCCAGAGTCCGCCGCTAAAGAGGCCATGCGCCTTGCTTCCTATAAGCTCGGTATCCGCACTCGCCTCGTCGCCCGTAATCCACACGCCTGATCCGTTCCGATCACTCAATCCTACATCCGTCTGAACCATGGCCAAAACCAAAGCCAAAAAAGAGCCGCTTAAACTTTCCCCTGCCGAGATCACTCTCCGCCTGCGTGAGCTGAAGCATGAGGCCCTCAATCTTCGTCTCCAAAAAGCCACTGGCTCGCTAGAGAATTCTGCTCGCATCCGCACCGTGCGCCGCGAAACCGCCCGTGTCCTCACTGCGCAAACCGCGCTGAAGAACGCTTAATCCACGCCACCTAGCTTAATCACACCACTCACTATGAGCGAGACTCCTCAGGACACACAGATCCACCTCCGCAAAACACGCGTCGGCGTTGTCATTTCCGATAAAATGGACAAAACCATCGTCGTTGAGCACGTCGCCCGCGTACCTCACCCGAAGTTCAACAAGATCGTCAAACGTTCTAAAAAATATTACGTGCATGACGAGAGCAGCCAAGCTCACATCGGCGACCGTGTAAAAATTGTCGAAACACGCCCGCTTTCCAAGCTCAAGCGTTGGACCCTCGCGGAGGTTCTTTCCCACTAAATTTTTATATTCTTAGAATCACAGCTTCTACCAAAAAATTGTCATGATCCAGATGGAAACCATGCTCGTCGTCGCGGATAACACCGGGGCACGCAGCGCAAAAATGATCGGTGTGCTCGGCAAACGCAGCCGCACCGCCCGCATTGGCGATGTCATTACCTGCCACATTCGCGATTCGATTCCTACGGCTGCTGTCAAAAAAGGCAGTGTCGTCAAAGCCGTCGTCGTCCGCACCGCTTATCCAATTCGCCGTGCCGATGGTTCTGTCCTCCGCTTCGACTCCAATGCAGTCGTGATCATTGATAAAGACAACAACCCACGCGGCACTCGCATCTTCGGCCCCGTCGCCCGGGAACTTCGTGAGCGCCAATTCATGAAGATTGTTTCGCTTGCACCCGAGGTCCTCTGAATTTACAGCATTCAGCCATCCACTCTCCTACCCATCCATTCTCATGAGTAAAATCAAGACTCACGTCAAAAAAGGCGACCAAGTCGAAATCATCGCAGGCAATCATAAAGGCAAGCGCGGCACCGTGCTCCTCGTGAATGCCACCAAAGGCAAAGTCACTGTCGAAGGTGGCCGCCCTATCCAAAAAGCTTTCAAGGCCACCGAAGCTGATCCAAACGGCGGTATCAAAACCATCGACGGCCCCATCCATATTTCCAACGTCAAAAAAGTGGGCTAAAGCATTACGCTTTCGCCCGCGCTTAAGCAGTTAGACAACCCTAGCTGCTGACCCGCAAAAATGAGCCAACCAGCACTACTACAACACTACACAGACACGGTCATCCCGGCGCTTCGCACGAAGCTCGGCTACACCAATGTCCACCAAATCCCACGACTTGAAAAAATCGTGGTCACTTCCTGCATGGGAAAATCCCCGGATCGCAAAGTCGCCGTGGATGATGCCGTGAACGAAATTCAAAAAATCACTGGCCAGCGCCCATCCATCACCTTTTCGAAAAAGGCGGTTGCAAATTTCAAGCTCCGCGAAGGCGAAGCCCTTGGTGCCCGCGTCACCCTCCGTGGCGTGCGGATGTGGGAATTCCTTCACCGCTTCATCAATATCACCGCGCCAAACATCCGCGACTTTCGCGGGATTTCCTCAAAGTCATTCGATGGACGCGGCAACTACGCTTGCGGAATCACCGAGCAATCCATCTTCCCAGAAATCGAAATCGATCAAATCAAACGCCAAATCGGCTTTGACCTTATTTTCGTCACCTCTGCCCCGAACGATGCCGAAGGCCGCGCCCTGCTCATGGAGCTTGGCATGCCATTCCGCGATATGAAAAAAGCCAACGAAGTTGAAGCCGTCGCTGCCAACTAATCCAACCACGGACCCACTCAACTCAGGAATCCCCTATTATGGCAGTTCTCACCGATCCAATTTCTGACTTCCTCACGCGTTTCAAAAACGCTGCCCGCGCCGGCAATGAGGAATTCACCGCACCTTATTCCAAGATCAAGGCAGACATCGCCCGCATTCTTCAGGAAGAAGGCTACCTCTGGAATTACGAAGTCGTCACTGGCGAGCGTACTTCACTCAAGCTCAAGCCGAAGTTCATTGATGGTCGCTCCGTCCTCACTGATCTCAAGCGCGTTTCCACCCCAGGCCGCCGCCATTACGTCGGTGCCAATGAGGTCCCACGTGTGATGTCTGGCCTCGGAATTTCCATCCTCTCCACATCAAAGGGTGTCATGTCCGGCGGCTCCGCAAAAAAACAAAACCTCGGTGGCGAGCTTCTCGCTAACGTTTGGTAAACACTCACTCGTAAAAAGGAAAACACTACCATGTCACGAGTCGGACTCAAACCAATCTCCATCGCTGAAAAAGTCGCCATCAAAGTGGATGGTCGCACCGTCGTCGTCGAGGGCCCCAAGGGCAAACTCGATCTCGCACTGCCAGACGGCATCACCCTCAAAAGCGAGGACGGCACCGTCGTCGTCTCCCGCGCTACCGAACTCCGCCAACACCGCGCCCTTCACGGCACAGTGCGCAGCCTTGTGCAAAACATGATCCTCGGAGTCTCCCAAGGCTTCGTCAAAGATCTCGAAATCATCGGCGTCGGCCTTCGTGCCACCGTCAAGGGTTCAGATCTTGATCTTGCGCTCGGTCGCTCCCATCCTCTCCTTCACCCAATCCCCAGCGGTCTTCAGGTCACCGTTGTGGAAAACACTAAAATCAAGGTTGAAGGCATTGATAAACAACTCGTCGGCCAATTCGCCGCTGAAGTCCGCGGGTTTTACCCACCTGAGCCATACAAAGGCAAAGGCGTTCGCTACGTCGGTGAGAAAGTTCGCCGCAAAGAAGGCAAAAGCGTCGGCAAATAACCACCCACCGTCGCCCACTACCTCAAACCAATTACGGCAACATGAGCACCATCAATCGCAAAGCGATCCGTCGCAAAATTCACAACCGCATCCGCCGGAAAGTCTCCGGCACTGCCGAGCGGCCACGCCTCGCCGTGCACTACTCGAATCAACACATCTACGCCCAAATCATCGACGATTCGGTCGGCAAGACTTTAATTTCCGCCTCCACTCTCGACAAGGCTTTCGAAAACGCTTCGTCGAACGTAGAGAATTCCCAGAAAGTCGGGCAACTCCTCGCAGAGCGCGCCAAGGGATCGAACATCAGTGCCGTTGTCTTTGATCGCGGCGGTCACCTCTATCATGGAAAAGTCAAAGCCCTCGCTGATGCAGCGCGTGAAGCCGGACTCCAATTCTAACGCTCTGACCAGACACATCTCATGGTAACAACTCCAGACAATCAATCCCCAGCCACATCGGCCCCAGCGGCTGCGCCACTCGGCCCAGTCGCCGGCTCAGGCCAGCAAGGCGGCTATCAAGGCAATCGTAACAAACCAGGCGGCGGTGGCGGCTACCAAGGTGGCGGAGGCGGCGGCGGTGGTGGCTTTCAAGGCGGCGGCGGTGGTCGCGGTCGCGGCGGCCCACGCCGTGAAGAACGTGCTGCTCCCACCGACTCCGAAGGCAATGAGCTTTCCGAAAAAGTCGTTTTCATCAACCGTTGCGCCAAGGTCGTCAAAGGTGGCCGGCGCTTCAGCTTCTCCGCACTTGTCGTCACAGGCAACAAGGTGGGCAAAGTCGGGCTCGGCTACGGCAAGGCAAACGAAGTTTCTGATGCGATCAAGAAGGCAAGTGAAGGTGCCCGCAAGGTGCTCATCTCGATGAGTATCGTGGATGGGACCATCCCTCACGAAATCTACGCCGAATTCGGAGGTGGCAAAGTTCTCCTCAAGCCTGCATCTCCCGGAACCGGAATCATCGCGGGTGGCGGCGTGCGTGCCGTTTGCGAAGCCGTAGGAATCCGAGATATCCTTGCGAAATCGATGGGTTCCTCAAACCACGCAAACGTCGTGAAGGCCACCCTTAAGGCACTCTCCCAACTCCGCACCCGGGACCAAGTGCTCGGCGGACGCGGTAAGAAAAAGAGAGAAAAAGCAATGTGATAGTAGAGTTTGGAGATGAGGGAATGCCCGAGTATCCAATCACGAATCACCAATATCCAACTACCATTCATCATCATGGAACTCCATTCATTCAGCCCTAATCCCGGATCCAAGCACCGCAACAAGCGGCTTGGCTGTGGCGAAAGCTCCGGCCACGGCAAGACCTCAGGCAAGGGCAACAAAGGACAAAAAGCCCGCTCCGGCTCTGGCACTCGTGTCGGCTTCGAAGGTGGCCAGATGCCGCTTCACCGCCGCTTGCCCAAGCGCGGATTCAACAATTACGACTTCCGTGATAAATTCTGTGTGTTCAACGTCGGCGAGCTCGATGGTTTGTTTGACGCAGGAGCCACCATTGATGAGGCAGCCCTCCGTGGCCAAGGTCTCGTCAACGGGCGCTGCGACAAAGTCAAAGTTCTTGGCATCGGCGAAGTCACCAAGGCGTTCCACCTCGTCGTGGAAAATGCCAGTGCTTCCGCTCGTGAAAAGATCGAAAAAGCGGGTGGTTCCGTCACAGAACCCATCGCTTGATCACCCATCAATAATTGATTTCCGATGAGGAAGCGCATACCGCGCTTCCTCATCGTCTTTATAACCCTCGCGCCGCTACATTTTACCTATCTACCATGATTTCTGCGTTTACGAACACTTGGAAAATTCCGGAACTCCGGGACCGCATTCTTTTCACGCTTGCTCTGATCGTCATCATCCGCCTCGGAGTACACATCACCATTCCAGGTGTGGATGCCACGGTGATCCAAGCGTGGCTTGATGCGGAGCAGAGCAAGGACCCGGCCTCTGGTGGCGGCATCGGCGCGCTTCTCACGGTCTTTTCCGGTGGAGGCCTGCAATCTGCGGGGATCTTGGCGCTCGGGATCATGCCGTATATTTCCGCGTCCATCATGGTCCAGCTCATGACAGCGGTGGTGCCCAAGCTCTCACGCCTCGCTCGCGAAGACGGTGGTCGGCAAAAAATTACCCAATACACTCGCTATCTCACCATTGGTATTGCGCTTGTTCAGGGATATTTCATCGCTCAATCACTCACCTCTCCCGAGAGCATACCCTACATGGCGGGCGTAGAGAAATTTGGAACACTCGTGCCAGATCCGTCTGGCCTATGGATCGCTCTCACGGTCACCACCCTCGTCGCCGGCACGGTCCTGCTGATGTGGATTGGCGATCAGATTACTGAAAAAGGTATCGGCAATGGTACTTCCATTATCATTACGGTGAACATCATTTCCGCGCTGCCTGGCGCACTTGTCCAAGCATGGAAATTCTTCGTCACTGGCGGAGATGGCTCTCCATTCCGCTCGATTATGATGGTGGTGATGATTGCCCTCTTGCTTGCCGTCATCGCAGGCACCATTGCCATCACCCAAGCCCAACGGCGCATCGCAGTGCAATACGCCAAGCGCGTCGTGGGGCGGAAACAATTCGGCGGTCAGACCCAATATCTTCCGCTGAAGGTGAACTACGCAGGGGTGATGCCTGTCATTTTCGCGACTGCCGTGCTTTCGTTACCGCCAATCATGCTTCAAATGATCCCCGCAGTGGCTAGCCAACCGTGGGCGATGACCCTCCGCGATGAACTCGCCGGTGGCGGAACTTGGCACTACGTGCTCGGCGGTGTCGGAATTTTCCTCTTCTCCTACTTTTGGGTGGCCATGATGTTCCAGCCTTCCCAAATCTCGGAAGACTTGAAACGAAATGGCGGCTACATTCCCGGTGTGCGGCCTGGTAAGCCTACGGCGGATTTCCTCGATTTCACGATGACGCGCCTCACCTTCGCCGGTGCTATTTTCCTCGTGCTGCTTTTTATTCTGCCAGTGCTTACCGGGCACTTCGTCGGGCTGCCGCCAGGGTCGCTGATTCTCCACTTTTTCGGTGGAACCTCGCTTCTCATCATGGTGGGTGTCGTCCTCGATGTGATGCGCCAAGTTGAGACGCAGCTTCTCCAAAAACACTACGATGGATTCCTCCGCAAAGGAAAACTCAAGGGTCGCTATGATCGCCTATCACAGGTAAATGGTGCCGCCCCACGCTCTGCAATCCTTTATCTGTGGGTGGTCATCGCCATTCTCATCGTCTTCGGCATCTCCGCCGCCATCTACAAGGGCGTCCATTGAGCGGTCCTGCGGCCACGCCCTTTCGAGTCGTTTTGCTAGGGCCACCGGCCTCGGGCAAGGGCACTCAAGGGCAGTTTCTTGCACACGCTCTAGGCCTCGGCTACCTCAGCACCGGCGCTCTGCTGCGTGAGCAAGTGGAAAATCAAACGCCGCTTGGCAAGCTTGCCGGCCCCATTCTTGCCCGGGGCGAGTATCTCCCGGACGATCTGATGTGCCCCATCATCGCGCAGTGGCTCCTTTCTCAACACACGGGCTGGGTTCTCGATGGTTTTCCCCGCAGCCTACCGCAGGCGGTTTTTCTGGATCAATGGCTCACGCAAAATCACCAAGTTCTTACCGCCGCAGTTTCCCTTGAGGTGGCTAAGGACAAACTCCTCGCCCGCATCCAAGAACGTGTCGAGTGCCCGAGTTGCCGTTGGTCTGGCCAACGCTCCGAACTCACCCCCAGCAATCTTTGCCCCGTTTGCCAAAGCCCCGCTTCCTCAAGGGCGGACGATAGCGAGCAGAATTTCCGCAGTCGCCATGCGGAATTTGTAACTTTGACGCAGCCTGTCATTAATCACTACCGCCTCACCGGCAAGCTGCTCCCCATCGATGGTTCTGTGCCCCAAGCGGACGTCGCCGCGAAAATTCTTTCCTCATTTCCTCATCCGGCTTGAACCTCGGAAATTCTATCATCCGCGCCTTTACTCACGTGTCCCGCCGAAATCGTATCCCTATTAAAACCCCACGTGAAATCGATTTCATGCGGGCCGCAGGTGCCATTGCCTCCAAGATTCTGCTGGCGCTTGCCGCAGAAGTGCAGCCCGGCCGCACCACCCGTGAGATCGATCTGCTGGCTGCCGATCTCATGCGTGAGCACGATTGCAAGAGCGCATTCCTCGGTTACCGCGGTTTCCCCGGGCAGACCTGCATTTCTGTGAATGAGGAGGTCGTCCATGGCATCGGTGGGCCGCGTAAAATCCAGCCGGGCGATATTGTAAAAATCGATGTCGGCATCATCAAGAGCGGCTTCATCGGGGATAATGCTACTACCATTGCCGTAGGCGATATTCCGCACGAGACGCAGCGCCTGCTGGCTGCCACTGAGCAATCTCTCTATCAGGCGATTTCTCATGCCCGCGCAGGCCGTAAGCTCTCAGACCTCTGCGCCTCCGTGGAAGCTTTTGTGAAACCGCATGGCTTCACCATCGTCCGGGAATTCGTAGGACATGGTGTGGGCCGCCGCCTGCACGAGGAACCGCAGGTCCCAAATTTCCGCCCGCAGGGAAAGTCCGCCACGCTCATGCCCGGGATGACTCTGGCCATTGAGCCAATGGTCAATGCGGGCGTGCCTTCCGTGAGGATTCTGGATGATGGCTGGACCGTCATCACCGAGGACCGCAAGCCTTCTGCCCATTTTGAGCACACCGTCCTGATCACTTCGGGCGATCCTGAAATTCTCACTCCACGGCCCCGCATCGCCCTGCCCGAGATGTTCGGCTTGCCCCCGTGGTAGGTGCGTTTCCGGCAGCGATCTTTACCCGATCCGGCGTTTGATCTGCTTGGCGAGTTTTGCTGCATTTCGCTCAGAAAACATCGTCAAGTGTTCACCCGGCACCCTCACGATTTCCAAACTTCTGACCATCGCCGTCCAGCCGTAGTCGTCAGGGATCTCGAATTTATCATCCACCGCGAGCACGCTGAAAAGGGTGACTTTGCCATCGAAACTTCTTGGGCGGTATCGCACCATTGCCTGCCAATGTGCGTTTCGCACTTTGAGCATCCGCACATCGCTGTGTGGCTCACTTTTACGCGTCTTGCGGGCCACCCGGATTTCATGCTTTACCCGCCAGTGGGTAGCGATCCCATTGCCGAGCCGTTGCAAGATTTGAACGATCCTCGCTCGCCGAGTCTGCTGTTTTTGTGAGTTCCAGTAAATTTCAGCCCGTTCGAGAATCCCGTATTCTCGGAGATCTATTGCTGGGTTCACGGTATCGAAGAGGCCGCAGAATGCGATTTCTTCACCCATCCCACGGAACTGACACGCCATTTCGTAGGCGATCAAGCCACCAAACGAGTATCCTGCGAGGTGGTATGGCCCGCTTGGCTGATGTTCGCGTAGCACTTGGAGGTAAGCGGCTGCAGTTTCCTCCACCGTCCCCACCGCCAGCTCGTCCGCTGCTCCCAGCGATGGCGCTTCAATTGCCAACAGCGGCCGATCTCCCGAAAATTTCACCCCCAAATTCCGATAAAACACTACCCCGCCATCGCCACCGTGAATGCAAAATAAAGGCAACAGATGGCCCTCGGCGCGGATCGTCAAAAGCACAGCCTGAGGAATTTCAAGCGTGTCCTTTTTTTCCAATTGAGCACGGATGCGGAGCGCCAAAAGCCGGGGTGTAGCCGCCTCAATCAGAGTGCCCATCGGCAGCCGGATATTCCATTCGCGGCTGATGCTTGAAAACAAACGCAGCGCCGCAAGCGAGTGCCCGCCTAGTGAGAAAAATGACTCATTTCTACCGATGCGCTCGACTCCTAGCAGCTCGCTGAATAACCGCACGAGATGCGTTTCTGTGGGGTTTTCGGGCGGCTCGTATGCCACCGCATTTGACAAGGTGAGGAGGGGTGCTGGCAGTGCTTTGCGGTCCAATTTTCCACGCTCCGTCAAGCGGAACTCCGGCACATACGCCCACCGCACGGGGATGGAGGCTGCGGGTAATCTGGTTTGTAAAAACTGCGCTACGTTTTCAAGCGCATCCTCAGCAGGTGTTTTTTCCCAACACAGCCATGCGGCCAACAGCGGTGCATTTCCATCCACCGTGTAGCCCGCGACGTGTGCCGCACGGATGTTTGGATAAGTTTCTAACAAGCGTATCACCTCGGCAGGCTCCACCCGATGACCACGGATCTTGAGCTGCTCATCAATCCGTCCGATAAAACGTAATCTTCCCTCCTCATCCCAGTGGCTGCGGTCTCCGGTGCGATACCAGCGCTCCCCATCGCGCTGGAAGAAGCTGCGTTGCGTGAGTTCTTCATTGTTCCAATAGCCGGGACTCACGCATCTCCCACCCAGCCACAGCTCTCCCACGGCGCCTTGCGTGAGACTGTTGCCTGAAGAATCCGCCACGCGTGCGAGCACTCCCGGCAATGGCTTGCCGATAGCTGGGTCTCGTTTGCTAGTGTCTGAAAAGTCGATTTCATGCAGCGTGGCGACGATGGATGCCTCGGTAGGCCCGTAGGAATTGAGCAATCTTGCGCCGCCTGTTGCGAGTTTCCAATGCCCAAGCGCCACCTCGGAAAGCCTCTCGCCGCCGATGATGGTGCAGCGAATTTTTGCAGGAAATGTCTTATTTTCCGCCACCATCCAGGCGCTCCACGCCGCCCAGAAGGATGTGGTCAAATCAAGCATGCTGATCTCAGCGCTTTCGAGGAAATCGTGGAAAAGTCCTAGATCGGCGGCGATCTCCTCGGGTCGCGGCACAAGCGTGCCGCCACTGAGAAGAGTAGAAAGAACTTCCTCGAGCGAGGCATCAAATCCCGCTGATGAGAATTGCAGTAACCGCTCGCCAGGCCCATTTTCCATCACTTGGCCGATGGCGAGTGCTTCATCCACCACCCCGCCGTGATGCATGATCACGCCTTTTGGCACACCGGTAGAGCCTGAGGTGTAAAGTAGTGCTAACACTGCCTCTGCATCTGCTGTGCCTCCGAGATGGGTGGATGTGGATTCCTCTTCGTCTAGCAAGAGCCATGGTAGCCCGAATGCTCCGCAGGACGCGGCATCATCTGTTAAAATGCAGAGCGCTTTGGAATCTGCCAGAATCGCCAAGTGGCGCTCGCTCGGTAAGATGGGATCCAGCGGCACATGCACTCCACCCGCCTGAGCGATTCCAAGAATGGCCACTGCAAGGTGCCCGCGGTTATGCAATAAATTTGCCACCGGAGTGCCCACTTTTACGCCGAGGCCCTCAAGCCGCGTGGCGAGTGCGTTGGCCATTGCTGCGAGTTGCTGATAGGAAATTCTCCTGTCAGGCATCCACAGCGCATCATGTTCCGGAAATTTCGCGGCCGCTTCGCTCCAACAAGTGGCGACATCGCACCAGCGCAGCACCTCGCCACCATTTTCTAGCTCATCCAGAACGCCCGCCATTGCTGCGGGTAAGCGCGTGACCTCAGCAGTCGATTGTGCGGAGGATTGCGCAAGATGGATGAGAATAGCTTCCCAGTGATCCAGCAATGCCTGCGCGGCATTTTCACCATACATGATGCCATCCACCTCGATTTCTAAGCGCAAATCAGGCTCGAGGTAGGCACATGCAATGAGTGATTCGCCGCTGTTTTCATAGAGTTTGATGGATTTTACTAATGGATGCTTCCCACATTGATGCTCCATCGTGCCGTGCTCTACCATCAGGAGCCCGCATGGCCATGGCCCGCCGCATTCGTGAAATAAATCAGCCGGCAGGTTCTCTGGGGACACCCTCTCAAATTGGCGCATTTCGAGCAATTGCTGGCGCAGTAATTGGAGTCCCACCGAGGCGGGCTGGGTGAGATCACGCTTTAAAATCAGGGGCAGCGTATTGATAGAAAATCCAGCGGTTCCCGCGAGTGGCGGCCCTGCGCGGATCTGCCCTAGCACTACCGTCTGCGCACCCGCAGCGGTCATCAGGGTTTGGCCCCATGCCCAAGTCACCATTGTAGCGACGGTCACCTCCAGTGTTTTTGCCAGAATAGTCAGCTCGTGGAGTAGCGGTGCACCTAGCGAATTTCCGCACACTGCCATCGCCGCCTCCTGCGCATGTGGAAACTCTGGTATCCACCGATCCACCCCAGTGAGTGCCTCGCGGTAATACTCATGAGCTGCCTCCACCTCGCTGGCGCTCGGCGGAACCCACTGTGAATGCGATAAGTTCGGAACCTCTGCAGCTCCTGCGAGATACGCGAGGAACACTTGTAGAATCCGCGCAGCAGAGCGCCCATCCAGCAAGGCGTGGTGGAACGTCCAAAGAAGTTTTCCCCCTGCCTCGCAATGCACGACGCGCCACGGACACTCGCCATCCAAGGGCAAAGGCCGCTGCCGATCTTCCTTGCACCATTCATTTTCGATCACCATTGCCAAAGTCGCGGGCAGAATATCAGCCACAAGCCCATTTGGCTCACCGCCCTCAATCAAAAACCCCATCCGCATCACTTCCACACTCGCTACCGTCTTTTCCCACGCGCTCTGGATCTGCTCGCCCGTCACGCCAGCCGCGAAAGTGACTTCCAGTTGCTCGCTAGATCGCCCTTCGCCGTGCGCCAGAGAACCTCTGAGCATCACTGCTTGGAGCGGGCTCATTGCGAAAATAGCGGGATTTTCAGGCATTCGTTAGGGCAGGGAGGAGAGATATGATTTTCCCTCACACAACACGATGTATTTACCAAACTCAGCCGCAAAACCAAGATTCTATTCGTAAAATTTTACCGCAGTTTGGAATGGCCGCTTGCTCGCGATGGCTCGGCTAGATCTGCTCGAGTTCGGCAAGTTGTGTGACGAATGCTTCAAAAAACTGTGCCCCTAGCTCGAGGTGGGCGATGGGGAAAGATTCGTTCGGTGAGTGCGCGTTGCAATCTGCGAGGCCGAGGCCGGCCAGAATGATCGGCACATTCATCTCGCGTTGCAGGAGCGAAGCAATCGGGATGCTGATGCCTTCCCGAGTGAAGGAAGGTGCGCGGCCAAATGTCTGTGTCAGGGCCGTTTGTGCCGCGTGGACCAGTGGATGCTCTGGCGAGGTGAAAAATGGATACCCGCCGTGATCGATGGTGACCTCTCCGATGAATCCCTCGGCGGCGATTTCATGGGAAAGCCATGCTGAGACAAGCGCCGCGATTTCATCCGGGTCTTGGTTTGGGACGAGCCGCAGACTCACTTTTGCGAGGGCAGTAGCCGGGATGATCGTCTTGGATCCACTGCCTTGGTGGCCGCTTGTCATGCCATTAATCTCGAAGGTCGGGCGCGCCCAGACTCGCTCAAGCAGGCTGAAATCCTGCTCACCAGCGGGTGCGGAGCACTGGGTAGTGGCGGAAAACCATGCTTCGGTCCAGGGCAGCTCTCGCCATGAGATCAGCTCTTTTTCAGCGACCGGGAGTACGTTGTCATACAGCCCGGGGATCGCGATGCGGCCTTGGGCATCCGTGGCGCGGGCGAGCACGCGAGCGAGTGCTTGCGCGGGATTCCCAGTCGCTCCACCAAAGATTCCTGAATGTAGATCCTTTGCCGGACCGTGGATTAGAATTTCCAAACAGACGATGCCGCGCAGGCCAAGGGTGATCGCGGGCCAGCCTGCTGCTACGAGGCTGGTATCTGAAACCAGCACTCCATCGCAGGCCAGTGCCGTGCGATGTGCAGCAATGAACTCGGCCAGATACGGGCTACCAACTTCCTCGCTCCCTTCGATGAGAACTACCAAGTTCACCGAGAGCGGCCCGCGTTTGAGCAAGCGATTCAGACCAATGAGCAGCGCCATGGTCTGGCCTTTATTATCCGTGGCGCCGCGTGCATACACCATGCCCTCGCGGATGGCTGGCTCAAAGGGTGGCGTTTCCCACAAGCTGAGCGGCTCGACTGGCTGCACATCATAGTGGCCGTAAATGAGCAGAGTCGGCTTGTTAGAATCCTTCGCCGTGTGCGCGAGGACGATGGGATGGCCATCTGTTTCGTGCAAGCCACTGGTAAGCCCCCACTCTACCAAGAGCTTTACCAACCACTCGCCACAGTTCCTGCAATCTTGCTGATGCTCGGGTGCTGCACTGATGGATGGGAAGCGTAGGTAGTCGAAGAAAACTCCCATTTCTTCCGAGGAAAAGCTCATGAAGGAGAAAATCGCGAGAGTCTGAAAGGCGCAAGATCGAATGCAGATTCGCCACGCACGATCAGATCACGGACGACTTCACCCACGGCACTCGAATACTTAAATCCATGGCCGCTAAAGCCGCCTACCACCCATGCCGAGTCTTCACCCGGAATGCGATCAATGATTGGACTACGGTCTGGCGTATTTTCAAAAAAGCAGCTTTCCATTGAGAGCACCGGGCCATTTGCACCCGGAAAAATTTCGCGCACGAAGCTCCGCATATCCTCCTCATCAGCGCGATCCACCTCACGCCGCGGAAGATCTGGATCTACGGCGGGGGAGGGGACTTCGCGCAAGCGTCCGAGCTTGAAGCCGGGGATGCCGTGCGCGGGAAACCCATAAAAATGCCCGAGTTCTTCGGAATCGACGATCCAGACTGGCAGCTTTTCCTCCGCAAAGTGGGCAGAGTTTGGCCCCGTGGAAAACCACCCAAGCACGCACCGCTCCGCCGCCACTGGCACAGCCGCTGCGTGGAGGACCTTGCCGATCCAAGCTCCCGCAGTGATCACCAAGTGGAGCGCACGGTATTGGCCGTGGGTGGTGGTAATCCGGTAGCTGCCCTCGTGTTTTTCCCACTCGTGCATGCGCTCGTGGCCATGGATTTCCGCACCTGCGGCGATGGCGAGATTGACGTGTGCTGAGATTGCCATTTCAGGAATTACAAAGCCGGAGCCGGGTTGATAGACGGCCATCATCCCAGGCTCTGGATGGAGTGCGGGATGGCGGCGGTGCAGCTCGGCCCCGTCTAACACTTCGTGAGCGATGTCACAGCGCAGGCAAGCATTGAGCGAGCCACTAAAGATGGGCTTCTCCGGCAGCGAGACATCCAGACTGCCGCTGCGGTGGAAAATTGATTGGCCACATTCCGCACCGAGATCGTCCCAGAGCTGGGCAGCACGCAGCACCATGGGCACGTATTTCGCGCTTTCATGCAGCCCGAGGCGTAAAATTCGGGTAGAGCCATGCGAGCTTCCGCGGGTGTTAGGGATGGAAAATTGATCTATTCCGACCACGCTTTTGCCTGCCTTGGCCAAGTGGTAACAGGCCGCACTACCCATGCCGCCCACGCCGATCACAGCCACGTCGTATATTTTCATGAGCTGGCGCTGTTAGAAAAGCGTGAGATACTGGTCAGTCTCCCAGCGCGAGACTTGGCGGTGGTAGTCATTCCATTCCCGCCATTTCACTTTGAGAAATTCTCCTGAAATGGGGCCGAGCGAATCGAGAATGACCGGGTCTTGCTCGAGCTCAATGAGGGCATCCCGCAGCGACTGTGGTAAAGTCGTTAGTCCGCTTTTGTAGATATCGGCACGGGCCATCGTGTAAAGGTTTCCTAAATTGGGATTGCCCACTGGAAGCTCTCTGGCGATGCCGTCTAGCCCGGCAGCAATGTATGCGGCGAGGATGAGATAGGGATTCACAGCGGCAGAAATTGACCGATCCTCAATGTGCCCCGGCCCGCAAATCCGCAGCATTTGAGTGCGATTATTATCCCCGTAGCTGATGAATGCCGGAGTCCATGTGAAGCCAGACCGCGAACTCGTCAGACCCGGGCCGATCTGCAGCCGGCGGTAGCAATTCGGCGTCGGTGAGCCGATGGCACAGAGGGCCGGCGCATGTTTCAGGATACCGGCGAGGAAGTGGTATGCCATCTTAGAAAGGCCAAAACCAGCCGGGTCCGCCTCATCCGTGAACACATTTTCGCCCGTCTTCGCATCGGCAAGATGGTAGTGAATGTGGGCGCCGCTGCCTGTGCGATCGCTGAAGGGCTTCGCCATATGCGTGGCGATGGCACCATACTTCTGCGCGACTTGGCTGGTCATCATTTTGAAAAATGTCAGGCGGTCAGAAGTGGTGAGTGCATCGGAGTATTTGAAGTTGATTTCATACTGGCCGTTTCCGTCTTCGTGGTCTGCCTGATAGACTCCCCAGCCCAGCTCATTGCAATAGTTGGTAATATCTTGCAGGTAGCCCATTGCGGGGGCGATGCCCTTGTAGTCGTAGCAGGGTTTAGAAAGTTGATCGATGCCATGAGGATCCCACACGGCGATGCCACCTTCCGGGGTGCGGACGACGAGAAAATGCTCAGGCTCGATGCCGATATTCGCCACGAGGCCATGGCGGGCCTGCAAGATTCCCAGAACCCGCTTGAGATTCACCCGCGGGCAGCACCCATGCACGCTGCCGTCCACATACAGGTCGCTCGCGAAACGGGCAGTGTTCGCCTGCCATGGGATGGGGGTGTAGCTATCGAGGTCGATGCGTGCCAACATGTCATGTGAATGCGGCCCTTGGCCCATGCCCCACACGGCGGCACCGGCGAAGCCTGCCCCTTCTTCTACGAGTGTCTGGAGGTGATTCGCTGGGCACATTTTGACTTTGGCGGCACCGTGGATATCCACAAATTGTGCAAGCACAAAGCTGATCCCTGCGGCGGACATCTTTTCATGGATCTCGGAAATAGTAGTCATTCAATGGCGGTGGAAATTGCGAACCTGAGAAGTTTTTAACACAAGAACGTAAGACTCTAGATGCGCCCGGTAGCTGAAATCATGCCACTTACATTCGGAAATAAATGGCCATGATGATGGCACAAAACTTGCAGAACAAGGAGCAGGGAATCGTGCAACAAAACCCATCAAATAGAGCGTGTTTAAATTAGTTTTTGAGGTATAGCTCAACCAAACCGCTGCAAATTCGGAAGATCAATCATCAAATTATATGTGTGGAATCGTGGGTCTTTTTCTAAAGAATAAAAACCTCGAAGATGACCTAGGTGCAATGCTTGCGCCAATGTTAGACTCGATGTGTGGCCGCGGCCCTGATAGTGCGGGTCTTGCGATCTATGATGGGATTGCGCCGCTTGGTATGGTGAAAATTTCACTCCAGCACGATGATCATGAGTATGACTGGGAGAAGCTCGCCAAGAAGCTTGAAGCACGTCTTGGTGGGAAGGTGCAATTTTCTATCAACTCAAGCCATGCCTTGTTTCTTGTGACTGGAGAGGAGCTTGCGATCCGCAAGATCCTTGCAGAGATTGCCGGAAATGTATCAGTCATGAGCATGGGAAAACGCATCCAGATTTTGAAAGAGACGGGTACGCCCGGTGAGGTCATCGCCCGGTTTGGGATCTCAGGGATGCGCGGCTCGCACGCCATTGGTCACACGCGGATGGCCACGGAAAGTGCCGTAACCACCGCTGGATCCCATCCATTTTCCACTGGTTCAGATCTATGTCTCGTCCACAACGGATCGTTGAGCAATCACAGCCGCCTGCGCAAAAATCTTGAGCGCGAGGGAATTGTATTTGCCACGGAAAACGATACGGAAGTCGCAGCCGGGTATCTTGCCCATCGCTTGCAGCAAGGGCTTTCTCTCCAAAAGGCCCTCGAAGCGAGCCTCCACGATCTCGATGGTTTCTACACTTTTACCGTTGGCACGGCGGAGGGCTTCGCAGTGTTGCGTGATCCCATCGCCTGCAAGCCAGCCGTGCTCGCGGAGACGGCGGACTACGTGGCCATGGCCTCTGAGTATCGTGCGCTTGCCAGTTTGCCAGGAATCGAAAATGCCCGCCTTTGGGAGCCAGAACCTGCGGTCGTCTATAACTGGAGCCATTCATGATTACCGTCGATTTAGAAACAACCAGTGTGCGCGAGCTGAACCGCGGCCTGCACACCGCCGCCAATGGCACATGGCGCGTGCTCCACCCGCGCGGCGCACATGCACTTGCCGTCGGTCTGAATGCACCACTGCATATCGAGATCGCTGGCCATGCAGGCTATTACTGCGCCGGCATGAACCAAGAAGCCACCGTCATCGTTGAGGGAAATGTGGCCACGGGTGTCGCTGAAAATATGATGTCTGGTCTCGTCCATGTGCGCGGCCATGCCAGCCAATCCGCCGGCGCCACGGCCCATGGCGGCTTGTTGATCATCGATGGCGACGCATCTGCCCGCTGCGGCATTTCCATGAAAGGCGTCGATATCGTGGTCAAAGGCTCTGTCGGGCACATGAGTGCTTTCATGGGTCAAGCTGGCAATCTCGTCGTGCTGGGTGATGCGGGCGATGCACTCGGTGATTCAATTTACGAGGCGCGCTTATTCGTGCGCGGAAAAGTCGCGAGCCTCGGCACCGATTGCGTGGAAAAAGAAATGCGCGCCGAGCATCTTGCCGCTCTTAATGAACTGTTGGTAAAATCCGGAGCCGCTGCGGATGCGAGCGAATTCCGCCGCTATGGTTCCAGTCGCAAACTCTACAATTTCCAACGAGACAACGTCTCACAATATTAATTTTGATCGCATGAACCCAGCAGCCCACCTCCGCGAGTCTTACCTTTTCAACCGCACCGTCATCCACGAAATCCAGCGTGCGGCGGATGAGGGCATCTACGACATCCGCGGCTGGGGCTCGAAACGCTGGATGCCCCATTTTGACGATCTCGTTTTCCTCGGTGCCAGCATGTCCCGCTACCCGCTCGAGGGCTACCGGGAAAAATGCTCCACGGAAGTCGTGCTCGGCAGCCGCTTCGCCTCGAAGCCGCTCCACCTGAAGATCCCCATCACCATCGCCGGCATGAGCTTTGGTGCGCTTTCCGCTCAGGCAAAAGAGGCCCTTGGCCGCGGTGCCAGTGAGGTAGGCACCTCCACCACCACGGGCGATGGCGGCATGACCTCTGAGGAACGCGAGCACTCCAGCCTGCTCGTTTACCAATATCTGCCTTCTCGCTACGGCATGAATCCCAACGATCTCCGCCGTGCCGATGCCATCGAGGTCGTGCTCGGCCAAGGTGCTAAACCCGGCGGCGGTGGCATGTTGCTCGGCCAAAAAATCAGCGATCGCGTGGCGGAAATGCGCACGCTTCCCAAAGGCATAGATCAACGCAGTGCCTGCCGCCACCCGGACTGGACCGGCCCAGACGATCTCGCCATCAAAATCGAAGAGCTACGCGAAATTACCGATTGGGAAAAACCCATTTTCGTCAAAATCGGTGCCTCTCGCCCTTATTATGATGTCAAGCTCGCCGTCAAATCTGGCGCCGATGTGATCGTGCTAGATGGCATGCAAGGCGGCACCGGCGCCACCCAAGATGTATTTATCGAGCACGTCGGGATTCCCACGCTCGCCGCCCTCCGCCAAGCCGTGGAGGCGCTCCAAGAAATGGGCATGCACCGCCAAGTCCAGCTCATCGTTTCCGGCGGCATTCGCAGTGGGGCAGACGTTGCCAAGGCACTCGCCATGGGTGCGGATGCCGTGTCCATCGGCACCGCCGCTCTGATCGCGCTCGGCTGCAATAGCCCGAAATACCAGCAAGATTACGAAAAACTTGGCAGTGCCGCAGGTTTTTTTGACGACTATCAAGACGGCAAAGACCCCGCCGGCATCTCCACCCAAGATCCCGCGCTCGCCGCCCGCCTTGATCCGATCATCGGCGGCAAAAAACTCGCAAACTACCTACGCGTGCTCACGCTGGAAACACAGACACTCGCCCGCGCCTGCGGAAAATCCCACGTCCATAATCTCGATCCCGAAGACCTCGCAGCCCTCACTATCGAAGCCGCAGCCATGGCCAAAGTCCCACTCGCAGGTACCGATTGGATCCCCGGCAGTGCCCGCCATGGGAAGAATGAGGCGGAGTTTTGAGCTAATCTGTGCTCAGCG
>JAYULG010000429.1:0-7019 GCA_043763755.1 Akkermansiaceae bacterium
GCCAGCGGGTTTGGGACACCATTGTTTTTCGCAAGGCCATACCAGCCCTTCCACATGATCGGGTTCCCCCAAGTTTTATCTCCATAATCATTGGTCTCTGGCCCGATGATTTTCACACTCGAAAGTCCTTCACCATTCAGCGCCGTGCGCAGCGCTATGGCCACGCGCGTGTATTGAGGAGCGGCATACACACAACCATCGTAAGGTGGATCCCATCTTGGTTCATTCTGCAAACTAACGGCCACTGGCGCATCCAATCCTTGAGTTGTTAGATATTTGACCGCCTTTGCATAGAACGTAACAAATTGGCTCTCCCTGTCCTCACGCAAGCTGGTAGAAACTTTTTCGTAAGCTGCATTGTTTCCGATTCCATCATACCAATCGACTTTGTTCGTCCCATCTCCTTTCAACCGCCAGAATCCGCCCTCTATTCTCGCAGGCGTCTTGAATTGCCATGGTGGACTCCAGACGGAAAGCATATATTCAGAAATACCCTTACTCTTAGCCGCCTGCAAATGCGCTACAAGATCCCCTAAATAATAAGTATCCAGCCCATCCGGAGCAGATTCTTTGTAGTAAGATGGGCTCAAGTCTGCTCTCACGATGGAAACCCCGAGCTCCGTATACAACGCATTTTGAATGTTTATCTTATTAGTGGAACCCAGCGAATTCGGTCGAGCCACGATACTGGATCCCGCCCCCCAGTCCGTCGCTCGGTGGTAGGCCGGGAAAACCCCCCATCCCTTAATGGTTTGATTCGTCTGCGAAGTCACGGTTATCGTCCCTCCCAGTAAGGGCTGCAAGTAAACTGGACTAAGTAAGATGGTGGCTGCGACTAGTTGCTTGATTCGAAGTGTGATGGGTTTTATTCTCATAATGTCAAGAGTTTTTTTGATCCATTAGGGACTAAATATTTTTCCGCTGGTCTGTGGAAAAGATTTCCTCCCTACCGCCTTTCGGATAAGGGAAATGCCAGCTTTGGCAAGATATTTTTTCAAATCAGCGGCGGCAGGAAAAGACGGTGTGCGGCTCAAACTTGATCACTTAAACGAAGGCGCAAGTGTATCGAGAGACTTGAGATAAGCGATGAGATCCCGGAGGTCCCTTTTTGTGAGGGTAAGGGCCATGGGCGGCATGGGGGACACTGCCGGAGATTGGGTTTTAATGGTTTGCCGGGATACTTGCTGGATCGCACCTTCAGCCGTAGTGACTTTGATTTGTGTGGGAGTTTCCTCACTAGTGGTCCCTGCAAGAGTGGTGCCATCCGTAAGTGTTAAAATAGTAATCCCGTAGCCATCTGCGATTTCTGCGTTTGGATTTGCCAGAGATTCCAAGATTTTAGCTGGGGATAGTCGAGTGGTCAAACCGTCCAAATCGGGTCCAGCAATTCCGCCTTGGCCTTCTGCTTTGTGGCATTTGAGACATAAACCCTGATTGGCGAAGACCTGTTTTCCATTGTTAGGATCTCCTCCATTGAGCGTGAGATCTAACAAACTTTCACCTTTAGCACTCAATGATTTCTCGTAGCTGGCGATTTTTCCGACGATGCTAGCTTCTTTTCGTTGGCCAGCGGCTTCAATGAGGTCAAGGCGAAGCGCCTCCGGGATTTCTCCTTGGCTTAAACGATCTAATTCATTCTCCAAGATGGCGACGGCGGCTGTGCCATCAGCCTTGGATAGTATCTCGTAGGCAGCCAGCAGATCGGTCGCCGTTTGTGCATGGATCAGATAGTTTGCTAGATCGGAGCTTTTGTCAGGATGCGCGTTGGCAACCTGTTTGGAAGCGGCAGCTCGAATCGCGGGAGATTGGTGCTGTGTGAAGTCACTGGCACGGGCTGGATCAAGTTGGGCCAGAGCAGCGAGGCGCAATGCTTCTGGTTGCTGATCGTCCGCCACCCAAGCAGCAAGTTTTTCGGGTTCGTTGGAAATCCCCAAAGAAAGGCTTACTGGAAGAGCGGCAGCCATCACCTGATCTTTAGCTTGATCGAGAAGCTTGATGATTGGTTCTGCCACGGCCGCACGGATCGCTGCTGGGTCACGCGGCGGGAGAGGGCGCCAGAGTCCACTGGTAAAATCCACGGGTGGTGGCTTGATGAAATGTTCCAGCGTCTTGAGCGCTAGGAGTTGAAATTCTTCCCCTAGATCAGTCGTTCCCGCCAGTTTTGCGAGGAGTCTAGCAGCTTCGGGCGTGCCTTCAGCTTGCAGGGAGCGGAGCACACGATTGTAAGAAGGTGGATGCGTCAACCAGCCAGGCGCATCAGCCTGCAACAATCGCTCAGCGGCAAGGTGTAGAGCGGGGTAAGCGGCGGGAATCGGCACATCTGCGATGGCCCTGAGTGCTTCCCCAGCGATTGCCTCGTCTCCATCCGCAAGGAATCTACCGATCTCCTGATGTTTAATTTTCCGCAGCGCGAGCGCCGCGCACAGACGGACAGATGCCTCCGCATGTGTGGATAAGGTGCTCAGTTTCTCAGGCGGTGCGGTGCCTACGAGAGCCATGACTCCCGCATGACGTAAGAATGCGTCTTTGGTGCCCTGCTGTGAAATCATTGCAAGAATGGCTGGTAGGGCATCTTGATCTTTTAAGCGACCCAAAGCCAATGCCGCGAAAATTCTAACCCTCGGGGCAGGATCATCGAGCAATTCCCTGAGATCAGGCGCAGCAGCGGCATCCATGAGTTGGCCCGCTGTGCGCGCTGCTTGGGCTCGAGTCTCGGCATCGCTGTCCTTGAGAAATGGCCGGATTTGTGGAGCTGCAGCAAGTTGCCCTAGAGTCCAGATCCCATGCCAACGTGCTAGGCCGGATACATTGGCTGTATTTTTGGCAACTTCGCCAGTCACCTTTTCTCCCATGGCTGCCAAAGCTACCGAGGCGCGCAATCGAATGCGTTGGTCCAGATGCCCGAGTAACCCAAGAAGCTCCGGTAGCGGGCGATGGATGAAGCCTTCTGCCAATAGCTTTTGGGTGCTTGCCACCTCTTTTCGCGCCATGCCTTCCGGCCAGGCCATTGTGTAAACCGCACCCTCTCCAGATGGTCCCCAGCCACCGCCAAAATCCAAAACATACATCTTCCCATCCGGCCCGAAATCCACATCGGAGTTTGTGATACCTTTGTGGAAAAGATGGCCGTCTTCCACTGCATAGCTGTTATTTTTCCAAGTCGCTTTAAAGCTCCACACAAAGCATAAATTGGGGGTTCCTATGTAGTCCGTTACGAAAAAACTATTCTTATAACGATCCGGGAGAGATAGCCCGGAAGTAAAAGTCATGCCAGAAGGGCCCATCGTGAAATTCTTAAGAGGTGGCATGATCCACAAAGGTTGTCCTTCATGCGCAGGTTTCCATAGATTTTCACTGAGCCAGTGGGGCGGCTGATCAAACCCTCCTTCATCGATGTGATCCTTGTTCGTAGTGAGAGACTGGTGGCCGACATGCCATCCGCTATCACCTCCTTCGATGAGCCAATGAATACGGGCTTCGTCACCTTGATCCGCATTGTTATCCACGGTGAATAAATCACCATATTCGTTAAATGCCATTTCCTGCGGGTTGCGCAATCCATAGTAAACTTGCTCCAAGCCGCTGCCATCTGGACGACAGCGGAAGACGCCACCCTGATCTGGATTTGAAATGACATTTCCTTCCTTCGTAGTGACATGAAAGCCCCGATCTCCCAAAGAAAAGTATAGCATCCCGTCAGGCCCCCAAGTGAGGCCATGTAAATCATGACCCAGAAAACTCGTGCGGATTCCCAAGCCTTCCAACAACACCTCGCGGCTCTCAGCTATGCCATCTGAGTTCGTATCTTTTAACTTCCAAAGCCGTGGAGAGTTAGCCAAATAAATTTCTTTTCCATCGAGCAGGCCGTGGATGATTCCGGCGGCCGGCCCTTCCACCATATCGCGGAAATCACCGGCAAATTCACCCGCAACATCGGCCATGCCATCCTTGTCTTGATCCACGAGCCGCACCACACGGTCTGCTTTTTCCGTCAGATAACCGGGTTTCATTCCTGCGGCATGTTTGGTGAGCATTGCACGGCGCTCTTCCAGAGTTTTTATGGCAAGATCTTCCATGATCCAGTCTGTGTGGCTGCGGTTATCCTCTGCACCATGTCCGAAGCGGTATGTTTCAGCGACATAGACTTTCCCAAGATCATCCACAGTGAGCGCCACGCCGCTCTGCACTTGAGGTGCTTTGGCAAATGGCTTGATGATCATGCCCAAGGCACGACTGGCTGGCTCCGCATCTCTGCTGCCCTGATCAGATTTTTCCTCACGTTCTTCTACTTTCGGCGCTTCGTCAGGCAACTCAAGAATTGTAACGTCCTTCACTTCCACCGTAAGTTTTCCACCTCCGTGGATTTGGATTCCAAGGCGCCCGCTTTGCGGGATTGTCTCATCTTCTTCCGTGAAATCCACCCCCTGCACGCCATTGATCCAAGTGGTGATGCGTGGGCCGATGGCGCGGATGACATACTCGTTCCAATCATCCCGCTTCACCACTGGATCGAGGGCTTTCATATCGGACTGCGCCATTAGTATATTCCGGCGGCTCTCGTCGTAGATGCTGCCCCACCATGTTGGATCGCCGTAGTCACATTGATAGCCTGCCATTTCTTGGCTACCTGATACACGCGTGGAGCGAATCTGCATGCCACCATTTATGAAGCCTTCGGTGCCTACCATTTTGATCTTAAAATGCAGGATGAAATTACGATAGTCTTCAGTACTCGCTAAAAAATCATTATGTTCGATAAATTCAGTAAGCGAGCCACTTGTTATCATACCATTTTCTACCTTCCAAATATCAGTATTACCTTCCCAGCCAGATAAAGTTTTTCCATCAAAAAGCGAACGAGCTGCTGCATTACGTGGTGGAACAGCTTCTGCGCTAGGCCGCACTTCACCGCCGCGCGTTAGTGCTTTGTAGCCTTGTTCGCTAGCAGTGATAAGCACCTTCGAAAGCGTGACCGCTTGCAATGTGCATTCTCCTTTGCCCTCCACCATTTGCCAATTCACGGTGAGCGTCTGGCCCGCAGCGGCGGCGCGATAGGTGATGGCGTAGGTGTTGCTTGTATCTCCGCCGGCACTGTGAGTTTTCTGAATCGTAAAGGGTAATGCTGAGTTATCAGAAAGGGCAGCAGTCAATTCAGCCGTGCTGTCCCAACCGCCTACGTATAATTTGAGTGTGCGGGCAGTTTGATCTGCTGGTAAGGTGAACGAAAAGCCTGTTCCCTTGTTCACCGTGCGGATGCCTGTCCGGTCATCATTCTCCGAATCAGTGGGATCACCATCAGTCCAGCTCCAAGTGATCTTGCTATCTGTATAGCGCTCCAACTCGCCGGAACCGAGTTTTACAAAATTAGGTATAACTTTCGTTTCCCCAGTCTTTCTGACAAAAACGTTAGGATTGGGATCGGTGCCCCATTTGATCCAGTCTATGCTGTCTTTGTCTAGCTGAACGGTATCTTCTGTTTCCCTGGAAAAAATTACGATGGATGCTTCTGTTGCCGTATCTGCAGGAAGGGCAACTGTTGTGAAAGTGCTCATGAGGCTGAGCGTGGCCACGGAGAAGATTGGTTTTATCACGCGGAAGGCTTAGATATGGAATTTCGTTTTGCAAGAAAATCTTCCTCAGAAGTGCAGCTTCATTGAGGATTTAGAAGGGGTTAGCAGCACTGGCAAAATACAGTCCAAATACAGGGTGATTGAAAGAGATTCTGACGGTCCTGCTTAACCGGAGAAGTGAGCCAGATGGATGAAGTAGGGAAGCACCCCATGGTGTTATTTATTGCTCCCCCCCAAGAACGATGCTGTCAGTATTTCCGAAAGAAAGGGAAATTGAACCATTGGGATCGAAAGCAAACATCGCATAAAAACATCTAAACATTCCAATTTTATGGAAGCATCAAATATCATCATCACTCATACACTTAATACGGCGGATGCCACATACAGTCCCAACGAGCCGATCAATGTAACCCGTGGCATGGTGCGGGTGCGTGCCGTAGAACTTGCAGCCACCAATGGCCGGAAACCGCATGAAGCTTCCAAGTCTGATTGGGAAGATGCAAAACGGCAATTGAGCGGAGTGATTTAAAAATTTACTTTACTACAGCCATGGAAGTATTCACTTAATCAGTATTCACAAATACGACTTTAGCTTATTTTCTAATACAACAACATGATTGCCGCCGAAGCGCTTTTTTCCCGTCTTTGGAGGCGTAAAACCTTGATAATCGCAGCGCTGTCATTACTGGCCATCTTATTGCATTTATTACTTCGCTATGGAATTCATAGTGCCCCTAGCGTTTACCAAATCCCACTATTCGGGACCCTTGTTTTGGGTGGGTTGCCGATGCTCTTTGATTTATCTCGGAAGCTGCTTAAAAGGGAATTTGGTTCCGATTTGCTCGGCGGCATTTCCATTCTCACTTCTGTTCTGCTAGGTGAATATCTAGCGGGTTCTATCATTGTGTTGATGTTGGCGGGAGGTGAAGCGTTGGAAAGCTTTGCGTTGCGCAGTGCTTCATCAGTATTAGCTGCCCTTGCCAAGCGCATGCCATCGCTCGCTCACCGCAAGGATGGCGCGGATATACGAGATGTGGCATTGGCGGAGCTCGCGGTGGGGGATATCCTAGTAATTTATCCTCATGAAATTTGTCCGGTGGACGGTGAAGTGATCGAGGGCCGTGGGTCGATGGATGAATCCTACCTTACAGGAGAACCTTTTCAAATCACCAAAACTGCCGGCTCCACAGTAATCTCAGGCGCGGTCAATGGCGAATCAGCGCTCACGATTCGTAGCACCGCCCTCACTGCCGATTCACGCCACGCGAAAATCATGGAGGTGATGCGAGAGTCCGAAAGCAAGCGGCCGCAGTTACGGCGGCTCGGCGATCAGCTCGGTGCCATATACACTCCCGTCGCATTGGCTGTTGCTATTCTCGCTTGGGTGCTCAGTGGGGAAGCAATCCGCTTCCTCGCCGTGCTGGTCATTGCAACACCTTGCCCATT
>JAYULG010000430.1:0-2002 GCA_043763755.1 Akkermansiaceae bacterium
AGCTCGTTATAGTCTGGCTCCTTTTGATCGCGATCACTGAGGTATTCATGCACCTTGCTGGGGATTGTTTCATCAATGATTTCATTGACAAGATCGCGCGGGACTTCAGTGGTGAGGACTTCGTTGCGGTAGCCGTAAACGACCTCGCGCTGCATGTTCATCACGTCATCGAAGTCGAGCACGCGCTTGCGGCCGGTGTAGTCGCGCTGTTCGACGCGCTTCTGGGCAGTTTCCACAGAACGATTGAGCCAAGAGTGCTCGAGGGCTTCGCCTTCTTTCATGCCGAAGCGTTCCATCATGGCCGTCATACGATCTGCGGCGGCAAAGTTCCGCATCAGGTCATCTTCGAAGGCGATGAAAAACTGCGAACGCCCAGGATCGCCTTGGCGAGAGCAGCGGCCACGAAGTTGGCGGTCGATACGGCGTGATTGGTGGCGCTCGGTGCCGATGACGAACAAGCCACCGACTTCTGGAACGCCGGGGGCGAGCTTTATATCAGTGCCGCGGCCAGCCATATTTGTGGAAACGGTGACGGAGCCGAGGTGGCCAGCGCGGGAGATGATTTCCGCTTCCTGGGCATGGAACTTCGCGTTGAGCACGGAGTGAGGAATTTTGGCACGTTTGAGCATGCGGGCAAGCGTCTCAGAGGCTTCTACAGAGGCGGTGCCGCAAAGGACTGGCTGGCCCTTGGCATGGGCTTCCTCAATTTTCGCGATGACGGCATTGAATTTCTCGCGGCGGGTTTTGAATACTTGGTCGTTATCGTCGAGACGGATGTTCGAGGTATTTGTGGGAATAGGCAGCACATCGAGGCGATAAATATCGTGGAATTCGGCGGCTTCTGTCTCTGCGGTGCCCGTCATGCCAGCGAGTTTCTGATAGAGCCGGAAATAATTCTGAATGGTGATGGTGGCAAAGGTCTGGGTCTCTTTTTCGATTGAGACGCTTTCTTTGGCCTCTACAGCTTGGTGCAGGCCGTCTGACCAACGGCGCCCGGGCATTTCTCGGCCAGTGTTTTCATCCACGATGATGACCTTGTCATCCTTGACGACGTATTGGACGTCTTTTTCAAAAACACAATAGGCTTTAAGCAGTTGTGAAATGTTATGGATTTTTTCAGCTTGGGCATCCATGCGAGTTTGGACGGCATCCTTGGCGGTTGCTTTTTGCTCGTCGTCGAGGGTGCGGTTCGTATCGATATCCGCAAAATGGGTGCCAAGATCGGGAAGAGTGAAGGACTCAGGATCGCCAGGTGAGAGAAATTCACGGCCCATTTCCATGAGATCAGAGTCGTGGCCTTTTTCATCGATGACGAAATAGAGTTCTTCCTTGAGGGCGAAGAGGTCTCGCTTTTGGGCATCTTGGTAAAATGAAAGTTCAGATTTCTCAAGCAGGCGGCGCATTTCCGGCTCTTCCATGAAGCGCATGAGCTGGCGATTCCGCGGTTGGCCGAGCTTGAGCTTGAAGAGGGCGCGGCCCGCGTTCACGGAATCGCCAGCTTCGAGCAGGGTTTTCGCCTCGGAGGCGAGATCATTGCAAAGCTCAGTCTGGCGGCGCACGAGCTGCTCGACGAGAGGTTTGTATTTGTCAAATTGGTGGGATGACTGAGTGGATGGACCGGAAATGATGAGCGGCGTGCGGGCTTCATCAATGAGGATGGAGTCCACCTCATCGATGATGGCAAGGTAGTGTGCCCGCTGAACTTGCTCTTCCTTGGTGGAGGCCATGCCATTGTCCCGCAGGTAATCGAACCCAAACTCGGCATTGGTGCCATAAGTGATATCGCAGTAATACTCTGCGCGGCGTTCCCACGGTGGCATTTGATTTTGAATGCAACCTACGGTGAGGCCGAGAAAACGGAACAAAGATCCCATCCACTCGGAGTCCCGCTTGGCGAGGTAATCATTGACAGTGACGACGTGGACACCGAGGCCAGTGAGGGCATTGAGATAAACGGGCAAAGTGGCGACGAGCGTTTTGCCCTCACCCGTTTGCATCTCTG
>JAYULG010000431.1:0-6991 GCA_043763755.1 Akkermansiaceae bacterium
AGAATATGCTCGGAACTCTCAATCAAGATGATGGCGAGCTTCGCAGTATCGATCCGGCGAAAATTTGATTTCAATGAGCGATGCACCAGATCTGCAAAAGCACCAGCCAGCTCGACTCCTGTGGGGCCACCGCCGACGATGGCAACGGTCATAAGGCGGGTGCGCTCAGCCTCATCCGTAGTGATTTCCGCACGTTCGAGATTGGAGAGAATGGTGCGGCGGATATTTTGTGCATCTGCGAGGGACTTGAGTCCAAGGCTATGATGCGCCCACTCATCATTGCCGAAGTAGCTAGAGCGGGCACCGGCAGCAAGGAGGAGATAGTCATAGGAATAGACTGTGCCAGAGGTGCCAAGCGCTTGGTTTTTCTCTGGAGTGATACCGGAGATTTCATCCATCAGGACGGTAACGTTTTTTGCAGTTGCGAGGATCTGGCGAATCGAGCGGGCAATATCTGGTGCAGCAAGCGAGGCGGTAGCGACTTGATAGAGCAGAGGTTGGAAAAGATGGTGGTTGGTGCGATCTACCAGCGTGATTTCGAAGTCGCGATTGTTCGCAAGCTTACGGGCGCATTCGAGGCCTGCAAAGCCGCCGCCGATGATGAGAAGTTTCAAGGGGTATGCCATGGGGAAATCCTAGGTAGCTGCACCATCTGAAGCGACGTATTAATTCAGCGCCTGCATTTTTCCAATAGCCCTGCGAGGAACCATGTGATCTGTGCAAGGGCATCTGCGTGGATGGAATTTCCAAGCGGTGCGAGGTCCTGCCGACTTTCCGCAAGCAGGGCGAGGGCTGTATCGATCGCGCTTTCGATGGCACCTTCGTATTCGGCAATGCCTAGCAGAATCGGTAAATCAAGCGGCTCTTGATCAAGGATGCGCTTATTGAGCTTCATCCGTTGCGCTTCGGATGCAGTTTCTAGCAGATTGAGGATCGGTAAGGTGAGTTTACCCTTGATGAGATCCGTGCGTAGCGTTTTACCGACCACTTCCTCGGAGCCGACGAGATCGAGGCAATCGTCATAAATCTGATATGCCGTGCCGAGTTTCATGCCGTAGCTCGCAAGGCGTGCTTCGTCTTGCGCGCTGAGGCCTGAAAGATTTGCCGCGAGGCCAGTGGCTGCGGCAAACAACGCGCCAGTCTTCATTTCGATCACGCGAAAATAATCCGCCTTTGAAAATGTGAGATCGAAGCGGCGCTGGGTTTGGATAATCTCGCCTTGGCAAACTTCGCGAGCGGCGTTGCCGACCTTCCGGCAAATATCGATGCTATTGAAATCTGTGGCCAGTGTGAGTGCGTGGGAAAACAGCGCATCGCCCAACAAGACGGAAAGTGCATTTCCCCACTTCGCATTGGCGGTGGGCACCATGCGCCGGGTATTTGCGCCGTCCATGATATCGTCATGGACGAGGGTGGCCATGTGGATCAACTCGAGGATCACACCCATTTTTAAGTGATCATCTGTGAAGCCGCCCGTGGCACCACCGACGAGGATGGCAAGGGCGGGGCGGATGCGTTTCCCAGAAGTATTGCAGATGTAGGCGACGTAGGGCTCCACTGCAGGATCAAATCCGCGCACTTGCTCACGGATAGAAATCTCAACGCGCTCGAGTTCGGGGCGGACGAGCTCGAAGGGAAAAAGATCGTTGCGAGGCGGAGGTGATGAAATAGCGGCCATGGTCTGAAATCTGGGGTAGATAACTACACCCGCAGCATTCCCGCAACCCCACGATGTGGTGAAAATTTCGCGGTGAGCAAACGGGGATCGGGAAAACTAAGGCCTACGGGAGATATCTGCTTGCTAGGGCTGTATCGGCGGCGTGTATTGAGGCAAACATGAAAAACACATTCGCGTGGTTAACGATTTTAGTGGTGGGGGTGGGTCTTGCGGCTTGTAAAAAAAAGGAGGAAGTAACGGCCCCTCAGGCTGAAAAGCCGTCTGTGGTGGAAAAGGCTGTGGAGAAGGTGGCGGAAGTTCTAAATTTACCTCCCAAAGTGGCAACGTTGACTGCGGAGGAGCGCGCGGCCAAGCTAGGATTTGCCAAACACCTGACGGCGGATACGGACTACCTCGTTTCGTTTTACAACGGGAAAAAGACCGCAGATCGCGTGAAGACGACGAAGCTTTGGAAACTCGTCCAAACACAATTAGGCGGCGGATTGGGTGTGGACGCGGCTCCAGAAGACTTTGAGGCAAATGAAGATGAACTCGCGCCAGATGATGAAGCGGGCGAGGCGGCATTACCCGAAGAAGAAGCCGAAGAACCCGAGGAAATGGGTCCAGCATTGTTGTTTGGCGCCGAGGTGACGCTAGCGCTGGGTAAGCCAGCGGGAGTGCAGATCGGCAATCTCACAAAATTCAATAGCCGCATGACCTATTTTCAAATGAAAGGCTTGGCGAAAGCTCTCGTGCTTGCTGCAAAAGAGGGAGATGCGGAATCTCTGGCAGCGGCGATGGCCAGTGGCTATTCCGCCGAGCTTTTTAGCGACATCCTAAAAGACCCAGAAAGTGGGATTGGGCTGCTAGAGACGATGAAGATGCCACCGCTAACGTTTGCATTCCGAGTGCCACCCGACAAGCTTGAGGCTGCGTCTGAGCAAGTGGCTGGCATGCTGACAAGTCTCAACATGCTAGGCGAAATGGTAGAGCCAGTAGAGGCAGAAAAAGCAGGGAAAAAATTCTCAGGATTGAAAATCTCAGGGGAGAAAGTCTCCAAAACTCTGGCTGAGAGCCGCGATGCCTTGGGCGAGATGATCGAGCCTGAAATCATGGACCGTTTGATCGCAGCAGTTGCAAAACATGACATCGTCATCGCCAGCGGCACAATGGATGGTTACGTAGTGATCTTTATAGGTAGCTCGCTGGATGAACTAATCCTCGCCGAAGATGCTGGGAAATCGCTCTTGGCTGGAGATCAGCTCAAATTTTTCGATGCCTATGCGGCTAAGGAATTATCCGCGCTCATCTATGTGAACAAGGCCGCCTCAGAAGCGGTGCGTTCTTCCGTGGGTGGGCTGTCAGATATTACGAATGGCCTGCGAGATGGCATTGCAGGCTCGGATGGCTTGGGAGATACCCGGGACCTTGAAGCAATGTTTCGAATCGTGGCAGACCGCGAGGCGGCGCTCTCGAAACTCGCAAGCGTGGAGGCATCAGGCATCGTCGCATTTTTTGAAGAAGGACTGAAAATCGAGTCCTACGGCGGCATGGATTCCGGTGCTATGGATTGGAAAAAGCCTAACAAACTCGCCCATCTTGGTGCCTCATCCGAGGTGGTGTTGTTTGCAAACATGAACGGCACAGATGAATACGATGCACGGGCAAGAGAGTATTTCGAGGCATTGTTAGAAACGGCATATGGGATCACCATGAAGGTGGCTGAGCTGCCAATGGAGGACGAAAAATTCACGGAATTTGCCGGGATGGCGAAGATGTTTGATGGTCAGTTCCGCGGCGATACTGTGGCACTGTGGCAAGCGTTTAGCGGTGAGTTCGGCGAAGGCCTCGGCACGGAGAGCGCAGTCATTGTCGATTTCAAAGGCGCTGCACCTGCCATTCCCGGAGTGCCGCAAAAAGCGGTAGATGAGGCAAAGGTGCCGCGCATCACGGTGATCGCGCCAGTGGTGGACCGCGCGAAACTGGCGGCTTCATGGGAGAAAATGAACGTCACCACCACCAAGGTGCTGGCGCAGGTGAGCCAGATGACCGGGCAAGATATCCCGATGCAGAAGCCGCTCAGCTCGGAAAAGAATGACCTCACAACATGGTTTTTCCCACTGCCGTTCATGAATGATGATTTCCTACCATCCGTCACGGTGGGCAATGAATGGTTCGCCGCATCCACCTCGAAAAATCAGGCGATCGACATGATCGATCTGGCCAAGGCAGGCGGCGAGGTGGGCAATGGATTCAATCTCCTACTGAACTTTAAGGTGCTGGAGACCTACGCGAAAGAAACTGCAAAGCTGGTGGACGAGCATGCCGAGGCGATGACGGGCACAGCACTCACGCCTGAGCAAAAAAAGACGGTGGAGGATAGCATCAATGTGATGAGCGAATTTGATTATTTGAAAATCCACTCACGCCGCGAAGCTGATGTTTTACGCAGCAGCTTGCATTTCAAAACGCGTGCGACTGCGCCGTGAAATCGCCGGATTCCTCAAATCATGACGCTAGAACCGATAGGTATCCTGCGGTCATGTTTTGGAAGTAAATTTGGCATCCCGCGTCAGCCGGGGTTATCCCCTAGTGCGTGGGGCAGGCTGGCATTTCATCCGACGTATCGCAGCCCAGAGGCACTGCGGGGGATCGAGGGGTTTTCTCACCTTTGGTTGATTTTTGGTTTTCATGAAACGCTGGCTCAAGGGTGGCGGCCCACAGTCAGGCCGCCGCGGCTGGGGGGAAATCAAAGGGTAGGCGTGTTTGCAAGTCGCTCGTCTTTCCGGCCGAATGGGCTTGGTCTTTCATTGGTGAAATTCGAGGGGATCGATGCCACGGCTGAGGATGGCCCCGCATTGCTTTTGGGGGGTGTGGATCTTTTAGACGGCACTCCCGTTTTTGATGTGAAGCCCTATTTGAGTTATGCTGAGTCATTTCCAGAAGCTATCTCGGGATTTGCGCAGAAAGTGATCACTCGCTTGCCAGTTTTGGTTGCAGAATCTGCGAGGGTAGCGTTCGCAAATTTGGATGCGCGGGCGCAGGCAGTCATCCAAGAAGTGCTGGCACTTGATCCAAGGCCAGCCACGCAAACGGGCGATGCTGGGAGAGAATTCGGCGCTGATTTATGCGGCTACAATGTGCGCTTCGTGATCAACACGGGGATTTGTACGATTTTTCAGATTGAGCGGAATACAGGTTCAGGGTTGAATAGTTAGGAAAGGTGTAGTTATTTGTTTCTCAATGAAACGTTTGTGCGCGCTGCTACCTAAAATCGCTTGGATCGCGATCATCGCTGGCCAGACGGCATGTAAAAAGCCGGCTGAAACGGTGAAAACGGATCTGGAAGAGGCGGGCTACCAACTTACGCCTGAGGATTGGTTTCGAGCGAGTCGTGAGAATGATCCTGCGGCTTTAAAAAAGTTTCTGGCGGCAGGCTACAAGGTGGATCTCACCAATCCTGATGGAGACTCCGCATTGCACATCGCGGCATCCGCAGGTGCTGAAAAGTCGGCACACCTCCTCATGGATCGAGGGGCGAAGCTGGATCAAATGGGTGGTGCCGGGCGCACACCCCTCATGGCCGCTGTCATTGCGGATCAAACGTTGATGGTCCGCTGGCTGCTGCGGAATGGTGCAGATCCGCAACCGAAAGATGCTGATGGATTTTTTCCGCTGATGCTGGCCGTGCGAGAGGGCAGAGGCGGTGCCGTGGCAGAGCTAGCCCCATACATGCGGGAGCGCCTTGACGATGCATTGCTGTTTGCCGCCCTCGTCGGACGGGCGGATGTGATTGATGCGCTCACAAACTACGGAGCATCTCCCTACGCCCGTATGGAAGATGGTCGCACGCCTTTGATGATCGCGGCGGAAAATGGCCATCAAGAGGCTGTAACTTTATTGCTAGATGTGGGAGCGAGCCGCTACGCCACCACAGCAGATGGGCTCACGGCTGCGGATCTCGCCGTAGCAGCGGGTCATCAGGAAATCAGCGCGCTGATCCTCCGCGCCCCGCGGCCTGAGGAATTTGCATTGGAAGCGCCCAGCCATGTGGCTGAGATCATGGACGAGCAGGTGGAGCGTGCCGCGGCAAAAGATGATGGCATCCCATTAGCAACGCTGGAAAAGGTAGCTTTGACGGACGATTCCATTCCTGAGTCATCTCCACGGCCCAGTGCACGGCGCAGCGTCTCTCCCACACTTGAGGGGGAAGTTTTGAGTCATCCGGTTCCGAGTGCTACGGCCAAAAGCGATGCATTTCCGCTGCCGCCGCTGGTGATGCGCCATTACCGTGAGCGGGACGTGCCGATCCGCCTGAAGTCCGTGCAGGGAGAAACTGCCACCCTCGACGTCCTCGGAGCTGCGCAACCGACCATTCAAGTCCATCCGGGCGAGACGATCCCTGGCTCAAATCTCACAGTGGTGCGAGTCCAGCGGCGGATGGAACATAGTAAAGTCAACCAAGGCGGAGAGACTGAAATTTCCGTGATGGATGTGCGCGATCTGCAAACTGGTGAAAGCCGCGAGTGGATCTCTGGCGTGACATCTAGCGCCCATGATCCGGTGGCCTTGGTAGAAGATGCCGCCACGGGCAAGCGCTACCTCGCTGCCTCAGGGCAACGATTTAAAGCGGCCGATGGCACTACATTCATCGTCACCGACGTTCGGCCCAATCAACTGGTGATCGAGAATGCGGCCACTGGCGCAGTGCAAACCATTCCCTTGCGCGGGCCGCGTGGATGATGCATGAAGATCGCACGTTTATGGAAACAGATACCATCGTTGAACACGGCGATCCCGTCCGCCAATTTTCCGTCCTGCTCCCTAACCGAGTGGGTGCCCTAGCGGCTTTAGTGAAACTACTACGAACTTCTGCAATCGAGGTGGTGGGGCTGAGTGTCCAAGATTCACGCGATGCGACGGTGGCCCGGCTCGTGGTTTCCGATCCTGAAACAGCAGAGCAACTCTTCATGGAAAAGGGGATTCCTCACACCACTTGCGAGCTAGTAGTCATTGCCATGCGTGAGTCTGGCCCCGGCCTCTTACAATCGCTCGATACCTTGATGATCGCCGAGACAAATATCGACTTTGCCTACGCACTCATGCCCAGCCCGGAGGGCCAATCGATGCTCGCGATGCATGTGGAAGATTACGAATTTGCGGTTACGATTCTGCACCAAAGCGGATTCAAATTGATCTATCAAGCAGACCTTAGCCGCTAAATAGGTGGCTCACTGAAGTGAAACAATTGAACGAATAGGAGTTCAGGAGGTCCAAACAATTGGAACCTCATGAAACTTGCCAACGCAGATTTTTCGACTCAAGCGCACACCG
>JAYULG010000432.1:0-6976 GCA_043763755.1 Akkermansiaceae bacterium
TCATTACGTTTCACATCGCGTAGCGTCAACAGGCAACTCGACCCTGGATCCTGTCTTGGATTGATCTGCATCCGGGGCCACTCCTTCTGGTTCAATCCAGGCAAAGCTGCCCCGAGCAAAAATGCCTTTAAGAAGCTTATCCTCAGGCATCAATCGCCACTCTTTAGCACTTTGATGAAAGCGTCTTGGGGGATGTTCACTTTGCCGAACATCTTCATCTTCTTCTTACCTTCTTTTTGCTTTTCTAACAGCTTGCGCTTGCGCGAGATATCGCCGCCGTAGCACTTCGCGGTGACGTTTTTACGCATCGCGGAAATGGACTCGCGGGCGACGATTTTCCCACCGACGGCGGCTTGGATGGCGACGACGAAAAGGTGCGATGGAATCACGTCCTTGAGCTTGCCGGCAAGCATGCGGCCGTAAGATTCCGCTTTGTCGCGGTGGACGATGGTGGAGAAAGCCTCGACGGGATCGCCAGCGATGAGCATGTCCATTTTGACCATTTTGGCGGGGCGGTAGCCTGAGTGTTCATAGTCCATGGAGCCGTAGCCGCGTGTCATGGATTTGAGCCGATCATTGAAATCGACGAGAATTTCTGCTAGAGGCAGCACGCAGGAAAGCATCACTCGGGTGTCATCAATGGTCTCGGTATTTGTGACATCGCCGCGTTTTTCTAATACAAGCTGCATCATATCTCCGATGTATTCACCAGGCACCATGATATAGACATTGACGATAGGTTCGTTGATTTCCTTGATGCCTTGGGGATCGGGGAAAAGCGTAGGGTTATCAATGATGCGCTCGGTGCCATCCGTCATCGTGACGTTGTAGATGACGGACGGATAGGTAGAGATCACATCCATATCAAACTCGCGGCGGAGGCGCTCTTGGATGATTTCCATGTGGAGTAAGCCAAGGAAGCCGCAGCGGAAACCAAAGCCCAGCGCGGTAGAGCTTTCTGGCGCGTAGGTGAAGGCTGGATCGTTGATTTGCAGCTTACCCATGGCGAGCTTGAGTGCCTCATAGTCAGACGAATCCACCGGATAGATGCCGGAGAAAACCATCGGTTGGATTTCCTTATAACCCGGAAGTGGCTCTGCGCATGGGTGGGTGTTATCCGTCATGGTATCACCCACTTTCACTTCGCTAGCGGACTTCATGTTTGCGATGACGTAGCCTACATCGCCCGCATTAAGAATTTCCCTAGCGCTCATCTTAGGAGTGAAGATGCCTACTTCCTTGACCTCGTAGGTTTTCCCAGTGGCCATGAGTCTCACCCGCTGGCCTTTCTGCACTGTGCCGGAAAAAACACGGACGTAGGAGACCACACCACGGTAGGTATCATAGAGGGAATCAAACACAGAGCAGCGCAGGAGCTTATCTGGATTCTCCACCGGCGCAGGCACGCGCGCGACGATGGCTTCTAAAATTTCCTGAATGCCGATGCCCGCCTTGGCCGAGGCGGGAATGCAATCTTCAGCCGGGATGCACAGGATTTCCTCAAGCTGCTTTTTGCATTTCGGGACATCCGCAGCGGGCAGATCAATTTTATTTAGGACAGGGATGATCAGCAAGTTCTGCTCGGTGGCGAGGTGCAGATTCGCAACGGTCTGGGCCTCTACTCCTTGGGCGGCATCCACCATCAGGATTGCTCCTTCACAGGCGGCGAGAGCGCGGGAAACTTCGTAGGAGAAATCGACGTGGCCGGGAGTGTCGAGCAGGTTGAGTTTGTAGGTTTTCCCATCGAGCGCCTTGTATTCCATGGCCACCGGGTGGGATTTGATGGTGATGCCTTTCTCTCGCTCAAGGTCCATGGAATCGAGCTGCTGCGCACTGCTTTCCCGCATGGTGACGGTGCTGGTGGCCTCCATCAGGCGGTCTGAAAGCGTGGTTTTCCCGTGATCGATATGGGCAATGATGGAAAAATTACGGGTCAGCTCGGTGGACATGGCGAAGGAAAAGCAGCAACGCGGGAGAGAAAGCAGGTAATGAGAGAGAAGGCACGAAAAATAAAGCCGCGCTTGAGCGGACTCCTACATGTTCCCCGCGAGGCGATGATTGAGCGCAATGGAGCGGCGGATGGCGCGCATGATATCGACGAGGCCACGGTTGCCCGAAGCAGCGGCGGCACAAGCAGGATCTGTATATGCATTGCGGCTCACGTAGCGCCCGATCTCTGCGTAGAGATGGCGCATCTGAGTTTCAAGCACCGCGCTTTCCGCACGCAGTGAGGAGATTTCCTTATTACCGTCGCCAATGACGAGAAACGCCTCAGAGGCAGAAACGCGGCGGGTCTGGCGAGTTTCCTTGATTTTCCCATCAACGAGATCGACTTCTGCATCGCCGTTTTCAATTTTTTTCCCAATGTCGATACGCTGTTGTTTGAGCTCACCGAAGTGTCTTTTGAGTTCGAGGAGGCGCGTTTTGACGTTGTTGATTTCGTGTAGGGCGACTGATGAATTCTGAGCCTCATTGCTGATGACTTCGAGTTTCATTTTAAGTCCATCATAAGAACGGCGGACCTCGCGAGCTTCTGTAACGATGCGATCTCGTTCAATCGCGAGTTCTTCCAGGTTAGTGAGCAGACTGACCCGTTCGTCGAGCAAGGTTTGTTGATCTTCCGGGGTGTTATTGAGAACGGTGGAGCGGTCTTCGTGCGCTTGATCGAGGCGTGCTTGGCATTCGGCAATTCTAGCTTCGGCGGATTCGTGTTCTTTGCTGAATCTACGGAGATTCCAGTATTCTACTGAGAGGGCTTCGATGTTTTCGACTTTGGTCCATACAGCATTTCCGAGTTGTGCTTCAGCTTCGCGCAGAAGGTGCATTTCACCTGCGGCATCAGCCATGCGTTGATTCCGTCTGAAAAATCCGAAGGCCTGTGCGAGACGGGCCACATAAAAGCGGGTGGAGGTCATGGGGGGAGATGACTAGGTGATGGTGATCTTTAGTTGGAGAAGCTCGATGACCGAAGTATCCTCTAAAGTGGTGATGTTTCCAGAAACTTTTCCGGTGGTGACAAGTTCCTTGAGCAAGCGGCGCATGATTTTTCCTGAGCGGGTCTTTGGCAGGCCGGGTGCAAAGTGGATGTCGTCCGGCTTAGCGATGGCCCCTATGATCTTGCCGACGTGGTTTCTCAGTTCATTACGGAGTTCCTCGGATTCGGCGAAATCAGACTTGAGAGTGACGAAGGCGGAAACGGCTTGGCCTTTCATCTCGTGTGGCCGCCCGACCACGGCGGACTCAGCTACGGCAGGGTGGGAAACGAGGGCACTTTCGATTTCTGCGGTGCCGAGGCGGTGACCAGAGACATTGAGCACGTCATCAAGCCGCCCGATGATCCAGAAATTCCCGTCCTTATCGCGGCGCGCACCATCGCCAGCGGTGTAGATGCCAGGGTAGTCTGACCAGTAGGTTTTTTTGTAGCGTTCCTTATCCCCGTAGAGGTTGCGGATCATTGAGGGCCATGGTTTGCGAATTACAAGCCGGCCATCTTGGCCTGCTTTGCATTCCTTACCCGCATCATCAAGCACGGCAGCATCAATGCCAAAGAAGGGCAGGGTAGCGGTGCCGGGCTTGCAAGGAGTGGCCCCGGGCAGCGGGGAAATGAGGATGGCACCAGTTTCAGTCTGCCACCAAGTATCCACGATGGGACACCTCCCGCCGCCGATGTGCTTGTGATACCAATTCCATGCTTCTGGGTTAATCGGCTCTCCGACGGAACCTAGCAGGCGTAGTGAGGTAAGATCTGAGGCAGCGGGAAAATGATCGCCCGCCTTGATGAAGGCTCGGATGGCGGTGGGAGCTGTGTAAAAAATACTGACACGGTATTCCTCGATCATTTTCCAAAACCGCCCGAAGTCTGGGAAATTCGGCGCCCCTTCATACATCACTTGCGTCACCCCATTGGCGAGTGGGCCATAGACAATGTAAGAATGGCCAGTGATCCAACCAACATCTGCCGTGCACCAATAGACATCGTCATCGCGCATGTCGAAAATGTATTTGCAGGTGGAATAAGTGCCCGTGAGGTAGCCGCCCGAGGTGTGGAGAATTCCCTTGGGTTTACCGGTAGAGCCAGAGGTGTAGAGGACAAAAAGCGGGTGCTCGGAATCGAAGCCCTTGGCCTCGTGCTTGGAGGAGGCGGTGGCGACCTCATCGTGCCACCAGACATCGCGCGCGGGATCCATGGAAATTTCATTGCCGCCACGTTTAAAGACGATCACGCGTTTGACCTTATCAAACTTCGCAAGCGCCTCATCGACGACGGGCTTAAGCGCGACGATTTTCCCTCTGCGCCAGCCACCGTCCGCAGTGATTATCGTGGTGGCCCCGGAGTCACCGAGGCGGTCTAAAATTGCCTCAGCGGCGAATCCTCCGAAGACCACATTGTGCACCGCACCGATGCGTGCGCAGGCGAGCATGGCGACGGCTGCCTCAGGCACCATGGGCATGTAAATAAGCACGCGGTCCTTGGATTTAACGCCATTTTTCAGCAGCACGTTTGCGAAACGGCAAACGTCTTTGTGGAGTTGGCCGTAGGTGATGGTTCGTTTGTCGCCGGGCTCGCCTTCCCAGATAATGGCGGCCTTATTGCGGCGCGCACCAATCGCGTGGCGATCCACACAATTTTCGCAAACATTGATTTTCCCACCTTCAAACCACTTCGCAAAAGGCTCTTTCCAATTGAGCACTTTATCCCACTTTTTCTGCCAAGTGAGTTCTTTTGCCTCGCTGGCCCAGAAGGCTTCGGGCTTCTCGATGGATTTTTTGTAGAGCTTTTTGTATTCCGCTATTGAGCCGATCCGGGCCTTGGAAGCGAAAGCCTTCGAGGGCTTGTGAACGGTATCCAAATCGTGGCTGGTGGTGGGTTTCTTTGCGCTCATGTGGAAGTGAAAACTGAAAGGGCGACTGCCGCAGGTGAAAACTATTGACTGAACTCCGAGGCGGCAAGTCTCTTGCGCCCCTTAACCGGATGTTTTTTTGCGAACCTGCGGCGCCGCTTTGCGCTTGGACTCGGGATTTGGATTTCCCAAAAGCATCTGGATTTCCTTGGCATTCAGCGCGGCCCAGCGGCCAGGCTCGAGATCACCCAGCCAGAGCGCGCCGATGCGCACGCGCAGGAGTTTAGTGACTTGGTAGCCGAGGGAATCAAACATCACGCGGATTTGGCGTTTTGCCCCGTGATCGAGCACCACTTTGATACGGCGCGAGGATAGGCGCTCGATGGCTTTTGCCTTGAGTTTCCCCTCGGTGGTGAAGATGCCTTCTAAAAATTGATCGAGATGGGCGTTTTCAAAAGCTTGGTTCGAGGTGACGAGGTATTCCTTCTCGATGGATTTCGAAGGATGCATCAATTGCTGCGAGAGATCACCATCGTTTGTCAAAATCAGCAGCCCCTCGGAATCCATGTCTAGCCTACCTACGTGGTGCAGCGCGTGCATCGTCTGCGGCAGAAACGAATAAATTGTCTCCCTGCCGAGCTCGTCATCCTTCGTGCAGACGTAGCCGCGCGGCTTGTGAAAAGCTACGATCATCGTCTCGCGCATTGCCACGCGTTTTCCATCTACTTTGACGTGGTCCCCCGCAGAAACTCGGGTGCCCATATTGATGCAGGGGCTTCCATTTACCTCCACGCGGCCACCCTTGATCAGCTCGTCACAAGCGCGGCGGGACCCCACGGCGCAAGAGGCAAGGTATTTATTGAGGCGCGTGCCGTCTTGAGTAGCCATGGTGTGTAATGCAAAAGGCGCGAAACCCGGTGGGATCCGCGCATTATAGAGGTGCAGGGAGTCAGCAGACTAGCCCTCGTGCTTCGTCTTAGGCAGGCCCACCGGGGATTTGCCGGCTTTCCACTCGCCGCGCTCTTTAAGGAGTTTGACGCGCTCGAAGCGTTTGAGGACGGAGCGTTTACCACCGACGGTGGCATTGGACTTTAGGCTATTGTGCTTGGACATCTCAGAAGAAGGTTAAAACTCGCGGGGGTCGGACGCTAGGGACGGGTAAATCCGATGGCAATCCGAAAAAGGAAGAATTTTCGCTTTCGTGAATTGCGCGGCTTCCGAGTTGGCGGCATTCAGCACTTCACCAACCTAGGAATAGAGGCTAGCAGCCGCTTGGTGTATTCTGCCTGTGGTTGATGGAAAATTTGTCCTGCTTCACCCGATTCCACGATTTTCCCTCGATACATGACGGCGATGCGGTCTGCGATGTAGTGCACCACGCCGAGGTCATGCGAGATGAAGATCATCGTGAGGTCCAAGTCTTTTTGCAGAGTTTTAATCAAATTGAGAATCTGGGACTGGATGGATACATCAAGCGCTGAAACTGGTTCGTCCGCGATGATAAGCTTCGGTTCTGGGGCAAGGGCACGGGCGATCGCGATCCGTTGGCGTTGGCCGCCGGAGAACTCGTGCGGGTATTTCCGCATCACCGTCGCATCCAGACCCACAGTGGCCATGAGGGTCTTTACGCGCTGGATGAGGGCATCTCCTTTTAGCTTTGGGTGGCGTTGGCGGACGGCTTCGGCCAAAGTGGAAAATATCGTCATCCTCGGATTGAGCGAGGCGTAGGGATCTTGGAACACCATCTGGAAATCTAACCGCCGCCGCCGCACTTCGGCCTCGTTTAGTTTTGATAATTCCTCGCCGTCGAGCAGGATGGAACCAGATGTGGATTTGATGAGCTGCATGATCGTCCGCGAGAGTGTGGATTTCCCGCATCCGGACTCGCCCACTAGACCAAGGATCTCACCTTTTTCCAAAACAAGGTCCACTCCATCCACCGCCCGTATCTCTTGGGTGCTCGGGAAAAAAATCGACCCTGATCGCTGAATGAAGTGAGTGTGGAGCTTGCGAATTTCCAAATAGGGCATGCCGAAAGAAAATCACGAACCTGCCCCCCGCGCACGGAGATTTTAAACGAACGAATTCTATCTAAAATAGAAAAAGCGATAAACTAACAGCCCGACTCCAGCAAC
>JAYULG010000433.1:0-1987 GCA_043763755.1 Akkermansiaceae bacterium
GATGATCGCTCCGGCTGCCGTGCGGGTGAATCCGAACGTGGATGCGCAAACTCATAAGTATATCTCCACCGGGAAGTCCGAAAATAAGTTTGGTGTCGATTTCGAAGCGATTTCTGATCTCTACGAGTGGGCATCTAAAGAGCTACCGCATATCAAGCTGCGTGGTTTGCAAATGCATATAGGATCGCAGCTCACTTCCATCGCACCATTCATTGAGGCAGTGGAAAAAGTCATTCCGCTGGTCACCGCACTCAAGGAACGCTACGGCATTGAATTTTGGTCCATCGGTGGAGGGATCGGTATTATCTATCAAGATTCATTGGAATCTGGAAACGCAGCCTGGTGGGAGAATCAGGCTGAAGATGTCCGCCCGCTTACGATTGAGAAATACGGCAGCGAGCTCGTCCCACGCTTAAAGGACCTAGGCTTAAAAATCCTGTTAGAACCCGGCCGTTACGTGGTGGGAAATGCGGGTGTATTACTCACGAAATGTCTCTACGAGAAAAAAGGCTCTGCGAAGACTTTCAAAATCGTGGATGCAGGAATGAATGATCTGATACGCCCCGCGCTTTATGAAGGGCACCATGAAATCGTGCCTCTAGCCGAGCCGCAAAGTGCTGAACGCTTAAAGGTAGATGTGGTTGGCCCGATCTGTGAGAGCGGAGATTTTTTCTGCCAAGATCGGCCACTGCCAGATTTCCGTCCCGGAGATTTCATCGCACTGATGTCTGCTGGTGCTTATGGATTTGCGATGGCTTCAAACTATAACTCGCGGCCACTGCCTGCGGAAATTCTAGTGGAAGGTGCCACGGCCACGGTAGTGCGTAAGCGGCAGACACTGGATGATCTCATCGAAGGTGAGCTATAACTTTTCTCGTGAGGTATGCCTTCAGGGACTCGGTATCAAATCGGTGAGGAAATCCGCGATTACCATTCTGTGATCGCTGTTGCGGGTGGTCACTGCGCAAGAACGAATCGGCGTGAGGTGGCGAGTGGCATAGATCTGATCGATCCTTAAAATCGGAAAGCGACGCTGATAGGTGTTTCCCCAGCCACTGCCAGCCGCGGCGAAGGCATCTACGAAATCTCGCGTAAGTTGGCGATGGACCACATCGGTAGCAGGTGCATTGAAGTCCCCACCGAAGATGGTGGGCGTGTTGGGAAATTCCGTTGTCTGCGTGAGGACTTGCTGCGTTACAAAAAGTTCCTGAGTGCGGTGGATACGGTTATCCCGATGCGCCCGCCAAGCGGAAGGAGACCACAACCGCAGATCGGTGGCGGCGGTGCGGAGGTGGACGTTGACGATTTCAAGACGTGCTCCAGTAGGTGTGCTAATAGTAACTTGGTGGTCCCTTTGGCTAGGGTTACGGATCTCTCGGTTGATTTTCCAACGCGTGACAATGCCATTGGTATTATGTGCGCGGTAGTCGCCATGCCCGCCGTAGAGCACATCTGCCACTTGGCGGACTTGATGGGCGGAAACGTCTTGGAGGAGGATCACATCTGGCTGCCATTTTGCGATGTCATTTGCAGGGTTGCCATAACTGAAAAATGCGCAGTTTAAACTAGCAACGCGCAATACTTGCCTTCCTTGATGTGGCTCTGCTTTGCCGGGGAGTGGGGCTTCTTTTGAAAAATTCGCGAGCACACGGGCTTCGTCTGAACCCACCAACAATGTCACCGCCCAGACCGTTGACATAACCATGGAAAGGGAAGCCCTCAAAAAAACAAAAGCAAGCATCGCCAACAGAAGGCCGAATCCTCCCCACAGCCAAATGGGCATCGTAGTGTAGGCCGCAAAGCGATCTGGCTGCTGCGCGTAGCAATAGGCTGTGAAAAGATGTAGGAGTAGTGAGGCTCCCACTAATGTCCATCCTATGCGGCGGCGCAACATGAGATTGTGAAATACAAAATCGGAGGACCTACATCCCGGGTATCCCTAGGCCACCAGTGAGCTTTTTCATTTCGGTTGCGGATTTTTCTTTCC
>JAYULG010000434.1:0-6960 GCA_043763755.1 Akkermansiaceae bacterium
ACACACAAAATCACGACACACAAAATCACGACACACAAAATCACGATACACAAAATCACGACACACAAAATCACGACACACAAAATCACGACACACAAAATCACGACACACAAAATCACGACAGACACCAAAATCACGACAGACACAAATAATCAGACCTTTTCCTTGCAGATGTTCTAACCAAAATCACAACAGACACAAATCAAAATCACAACAGACACAAATAATTAGACCTTTTCCTTGCAGATGTTCTTATCCTTTGTAAATCTCTCGCCATGGCCAAACGATGGATCGCACCTTGGAAGGACTCTGAAGAAAAACCTGCGTTTTATCATACTCTCGCGAGGGTGGTGGATAAGCGATTTGCTTTTGGGGCGGAGGACAAGGAGCAGTTTCGCATCTACATGCGGATGATGGAGAATTTCAGCGGCTGCCGGGTGTTGGCGTATTGCGTGATGTGCAATCATTTCCACATTTTGTTGGAGGTGCCGCCTACGCGCCTGCAGCCGCTTACGGATGAGCAACTTCTTAAACGCCTCAGTGGCTTGTATCCCGATACCTTTGTGGCAGGGGTCGCCCAGGAGCTTGCGGACGCCCGCGAGGTGGTGGGACAAGGTCTTGCACCGGATGGCGAGGGTTATGTCCAGCGCATCCATGAGCGGTTTACTTACCGGATGGAGGATCTTTCTGAGTTCATGAAAACCCTGCTCCAACGCTTCACTCGGTGGCATAATAGTAGGCACCAGCGCCGTGGGAATTTATGGGAAGAAACCTTCAAAAGCGTGATCGTCGAAGACGGACTGGCGGCCCGCACGATGGCTGCATACATCGACCTAAACCCGGTGCGTGCACGCATGGTGGCTGATCCCGCAGAATATCGCTGGAGCAGCTACGGCGAGGCCATGGGCGCTACAGGCAAGAGTGGCAGCAAAGCCAAAGCTGGGCTGGTGCGTGCTATCCTCGCTGACAAAGGAGCCGCTGCCGATGCGCGCAGTTGGCCGGGAAAAGTGTCTAAACAATACCGCATGCTTCTGCTCGAAGAAGGTGAAGTAGAACTTAAAGAAGTGACTGATGCCCAAGGTGAGCGCGAAACGGTGATTGTGAGAAAGGGCATGAAGCGCCAGAAGGTGGTTGAAGAATTAGCGAAACTGGAGAGGCGCCAAGACGTGGCTTTGCGGCAAATTTTACGATGGCGCGTGCGCTATTTTAGCGATGGTGCAGTAATAGGTAATCGTGCATTTATTGAAAAAGTGTTTAACGGCAGTCGTGAGCGATTCGGGGCCAAGCGTATGAATGGCGCACGCAAGCTACGCGGCAACGCCAGTCCTGCTGCTGGGATTCTATGGTCGGCGCGAGACCTCAAAAAAGACATCAGCTAAAACTCATTAACACACGTCCAGAGAACTTTTTCGGTGCCACACTACCTAGTGCAATGCGCTGTTTATCGCGCAGCAAAATAGATGTTGCTTCCACGCTGGGATCATGTGGCAGGGCTGGTGATTGCTCATTCTTCGGCTGAGCGGACATCTTGGATGATGAGCTGGAGGGTGGTCCGCCCGCGGAAGGAATTCCTATCAATGGTGAATGCAATGTCCCACGGAGGATCGGGCAGGGGATACTCGCCACCGCCGAAAAAGACGGCATCTTGCTCATGGTAACCTTGGCGTAGCATGAAACGCAGATGGTTGTTTTTCATATGCAAGGGCGGGCGACTTAGGTCCACCTTGCGAGAGATAAACACGGGCTGCGGATTGCCATTTCCGAAGGGTTGTAGTAAATCATAACTCGCAAGAAACTCTAATGAGAGCTGATCAAACGAAATTTCCGCATCATACATCAGCTTTGGCAGGCGTTGCTCGGGGCTGGTGTGCGCAAGGACATAGGCGCTGAAATTTTCGCGAAATCTGTCCATTTTCGACTCATTTATAGAAAGACCGGCTGCCATCGCATGACCGCCACCGGCGATGAGATCGCTATCACAGGCGCGGATGGCATCGACCAGTGAAATACCATCGATACTTCTGCCTGAGCCTTTGCCAATGCCATTTTCATCGATGGCGATGACAAATGTGGGCTTGTGATATTGCCGCATCAAACGCGAGGCGACGATGCCTACCACGCCATGGTGCCATGCACGTGAGCCAAGAACGATGACGGGATCGCGCTCGGGATTGAAGTCGGTGTTGAGCATTTCCACAGCCTCGCGGCGGATGAGACCTTCGTGGTTTTGGCGTTGTTTATTGTAGTGGTCTAGCTTGTGCGCAAGTTCGAGGGCGAGTCTGCGGCAATCCGTGGTGAGGGTGGCGAGTGCATCTTCCGGCACATCCATCCGCCCTGCCGCATTCAAGCGCGGCCCGATGCGGAATCCCACATCCATGGACGTTGCGTTACCATTCATGCCCGTCACCTCCTGGAGTGCGCGCAGCCCGGGATTGAGCGTGTTAGGTAAGTGCTTTAAACCATGCCTCACCATCAGACGATTTTCCCCGACCATGGGCACAATATCGGAAATGGTGGCTACTGCTACTAGATCGATGAGTTCCTTTAAATCCAAATCAACCGGGCGAGTTTTTATCAGCGCGTGACCTAGCTTGAACACGACTCCGGCGGCACACAGATAAGAGAATGTGGTGCCGCATTTTGGATTCACCAATGCGCAGCAATCAGGTCTGTCCGAAACTTCCGGCTCGTGGTGATCTACGATGAGTACATCGATCCCATCCGCCCTCAGGGCTGCCACCTCTGGAATGGAAACGGTGCCGCAATCCACAGTGATCAGTAAATCCGGCTTTGGCCCCTCAGCCATGCATCGCTTTAATGCGGCGGCGCTCAGGCCGTATCCCTCAGGCCCGCGGCGTGGGATGAAATAGCGAGGCTCCAGCCCGTAAGCTCGTAAAATTTGACGCATGAGGGTGATGGAAGTCACGCCGTCCACATCATAATCGCCGTAGATGCAGACTTTTTCCCTGCGATCAATTGCGAGCAACACGCGCTCCACCGCGAGCTTCATGTCTGGGATCAAGAATGGATCTGCGAGATCGCGCAGTTTTGGCCGCAGATACCCTTCCAGATCCACACCTGGGGGAAGGCCCCTTTGGCGGATTAGGTGCTCGAGTATTGGTGGAAACGTGCCAGATGGTCCCACCTCATTTTTTTGGAAAGGTTCACCCCGCGCGATCCATCTGAAAGGCTGTGCCCTCATGACGTGCGGCGGACCCTAGCGGGGGACCTAAGAGTGACACAAGATCGGAAACGAAAAGTTCGGGAATCAGATAAAACGATGCGCATTCCAAGCTTATCGCTCACCTAGAAATTCGATGGCCCGCACCTCAGAGCCGTAATCATCGCTTTTTCGCATGGCGGAAAATCCGACATGCCCGCCCGTCTTTGGCACTTCTAAATGCAAATACTCGCTGCGTTTTGCCTCCTCCCATGGGAAACATTCCGGCCCGAGAAATGGATCGTTTGCGGCATTGAGCACTAGAGTGGGATGCACAATCTGCGGTAAAAACTGACGGCAACTATTGCGTGCCCAATAGTCCGCAGCATCGCGGAAACCATGCAGTGGGGCAGTGAAGCGATCATCGAATTCCCTGAACGTGCGCATTCGATTGAGCCCTGAAAGATCAATACTACCCGGAAACATTCGTTTTTTGATGCGAATTTTTGCCCGCATCTTGATGAGAAATCGCTCCATGTAGAGTTTGTTAGAAGGTCGTGCGAGAGTGCGTGACGAGCAGTCCAGATCACATGGCACGGAAATGGCCATTGCCCGGTGGAGGCGCGGGGATAGTGGGAATTTCTTCTCACCCAGATATTTCAGTGTGAGATTCCCGCCCAAGCTGAATCCGATGAGATCGACCTTCGTGGCTGGATGTTGGGTTAATGCGTGGTTGATCACAGCATCGAGATCTCCCGTGGAGCCGCTATGATACATTTCTAGCAAACGATTCGGTTGCTTACCACAGCCACGAAATGTCCATGCCAGCACAGCCCAACCGTGCCGCACCAGCGCCGCCGCCATTCCTTGAATGTATTCGGTTTCTGCGGAGGCTTCGAGGCCGTGAGATAGGATCGCCAATTGTTCGCCCTGTTTGCTCGACCAGCCGAGATCGAGGAAATCGCCATCTGGCAGCTCGAGGCGCTCATGGATGCGAGTGACTTGTGGCACCCTGCGGAATAATGCGGGCACCATCGTTTGTGAATGCCCCTCCGGCAGCCACCAGGGGGACTTGTAAAATGAAGGATCAATCAGCGGCATTTTCGGGAAAAAATCAGTGCGAAGACGCAGAGACTTAAACTAGCCAGCCGATAAGCTGCAAAGGAAACTTTAAAAACTAGGTTGGCGTTCACGATAAGCGACCTCACAATCCTCTTGCCAACTCATGAGCGCGGCTGTAGCCACGCCGCAGTTCACCCACTCGCTTACAACTCCATGCTATTTTTTATTCTTTGGTGCCTTGCCGGCATTCTCATCGGTCTCGTGTTCGCATCGTTTTTCGAATGGACGCTCCATAAGTATGTGATGCACCGCCCAGTGGGGAAATTCCGATACGCATTCCAAGCGCACGCCATCGTCCATCACGGCACCTTTAAAGCGGATAAGACTTACCATTTGATTGATCAGAAGGACAAACAAACGATTCCGATGGCTTGGTGGAATGGTCCTGTGCTTGTGCTCATCGGCATCACCCCATACTCGATTTTGGCATACTTCACCGGCCAATGGTCGTTCGCCCTTGGGGGGCTGATCGCATTCGGGTTCTACTATTGTTTTTACGAATACATCCACTGGTGCATGCACTTGCCCAAAGCACGTCGCGTGGAAAAGCCATGGTGGTTCCGCCGCTTGAATGGCCACCACTTGCTCCACCACCGCTACATGCACAAAAATTTTAATGTGGTGCTGCCCGTCGCGGACCTTTGCCTCGGCACCTTCATGGCGCGCGCCAAGACCCATTTCAAGCAAGCCGAGGGTCCATCTGTGCCCAATGTGCAGCCGCTTGCCTGAGCGCCATTCGAGCCGCGCTCAGCGCGAAATTTGACCCAAGGCGAAATACGCAGCAGTTGGCGCTTGGATGCGTAAGTCCTTCCAGCCAAACTCCGCCGCGTGGAAGTGAATCCGGCGCATTTTAGACGAGTGATGGGCATCCCGTCGCTCCTTCTGCATGGTGAATTTCCACTTACTAGCCACCCCTGTAATTACGACCAAGAATCATGACATTTGATACGGAAATTCACCCCACATCGGCTCTGAATCAAGCGGATGCGGAAGCCCACGTGCGCGAGGCCTCTCACTGGATCCATCCACTCCGAAGTGAGATCGGGCGCTATCTCATCGGCCAAAATGATCTCGTGGATCGCCTGCTCATTTCGCTGATGGTGAAAGGCCATATTCTGCTAGAAGGCGTACCTGGTTTAGCCAAGACATTGGCGCTGAAGACGCTCGCCTCGTTGGTCAACGCGAAGTTCAACCGCATCCAATTCACCCCAGATATGTTGCCTGCCGATATCGTGGGCACGGAAATTTATGATCCGCGCGAAGCTCGCTTCCGCGTAAAACATGGGCCTGTCTTTGCGAACTTCATCCTCGCTGATGAAATCAACCGCGCACCCGCCAAGGTGCAAAGCGCGTTGCTCGAAGCGATGCAGGAAAAACAAGTCACCATCGGTGAGCAAACTTTTCCATTGCCCTCGCCATTCTTCGTGCTCGCCACCCAGAATCCGTTAGAGCAAGAAGGCACCTATCCACTGCCAGAGGCGCAGCTAGACCGTTTTATGATGAAAGTGGTGATGGGCTATCCCACCGAGGAGGAAGAACTGCGAGTGCTCGATTTGGCAGGGACGACTGAGGAAATGCCTGTGCCCAAGCCAATAGTCAGCCTTGATGCCATCCAGCAGGCGCGCACCGTAGTGAATAATTTATATTTGGATGATAAGGTAAAGCGCTACATCGTGCGCATGGTGCATGCTACCCGCCGCCCGGATGAATACGGGATTCACATTGCGCCGCTCATCCGCGTGGGTGCCTCGCCTCGCGCTACTATCAATCTCGCGCTTGCCAGCCGTGCGCACGCATTTCTCAATGGCCGTGCCTACGTCACGCCGCACGATGTGAAAAATGTGGCCATGGATGTGATGCGCCATCGCGTGACCGTCACCTACGAGGCCGAGGCGGAAGGTCTCAATAGTGAGCAAATCATCACCCGCATCTTGGATCAACTGCCAGTGCCATGATCGAGCGGAAAGCCAGCACGCCCATTAGCATTCAAGACGAGGCTCGCGCGGCGGAAATCCTCGGGCGTGTGCGGCGGATGGAAGTCCGCACGAATCGGCTCGTCGATGATTCACTAGCAGGCCGCTACGCCAGCGTTTTCAAAGGGCGTGGCATGGACTTCGACCGAGTGCGAAATTATGTGCCGGGCGATGATGTACGCACCATCGATTGGAATGTCACTGCTCGCACTGGCGAGGCCCACGTGAAGCTATTCACTGAAGAACGCGAGCTGACGATTCTCTTAATGATCGATGTCAGCGCATCTTCAGACTTCGGTTCGGTGGTAGATTCCAAGCGTGAACTCGCGGCAGAAGCGGCTGGTGTGCTGGCTGCCTCAGCGATTCGGAACCGCGATAAAGTTGGGCTGATACTTTTTAGCGATGGAGTTGAGTTATACATTCCGCCGGGCAAGGGCCGCATGCATATTATGCGTTTAATCCGCGAGACATTGTTTTTTGAACCAGAAAAACGCAGCACGGATATTGCGAAAGCACTAGATTTCGCAAACCAAGTGATTCACCGGAAAGCGGTGATTTTTCTCGTGTCTGACTTTTGCCTCGGTGCGCCATTTGAAGAGCGGCTGAGCCTTTTGCGAAACAAGTTACAGGTCACGAATCGTCGGCACGATGTGATCGCGGTTTCCGTAACAGATCCGCGGGAGGAATCGCTCCCAGACGTCGGTC
>JAYULG010000435.1:0-1981 GCA_043763755.1 Akkermansiaceae bacterium
TGCCCAGACCAGAAAGCGGGTGCTGCTGGCGGCTGGATCAATTTACTGAACTCCAGCCCCCCGCTCAATCACCAGTGCGAGATCAGCGCGGGAGTGCTAGGTGAGGAGTGCCTGATGATTCTCCAAAGTTTTTTCCGGGAGGCGAGGGAACGAAAGAAGGTGGAAAAGCTCGAAAGTCCGGCAACGAATGGAGCCGAGTTGTTCGAGTAGATTTTAAAGTGACAGATCGCGAGAAAAGCGTGGTTGTAGCCTCTCGCCGCAACGAATCGATGACTTTGCCGCGAGATGCAGCAACCACGTTGAGCGCACTCAACGAAAAAGCCGGGCAAGTTTCCTTGCCCGGCTCTTTGTTTCTAGCGGCGTGTCTATAACCGCCGCTGATTGATTTACATCATGCCGCCCATGCCGCCGCCGTGGTCGTGACCACCGCCGCCGCCGCCTGCTGGCTCCTTGGCGGGAAGATCAGTGATGAGGCACTCAGTGGTGAGCAGAAGTCCGGAAATGGACGCTGCATTCTGGAGCGCGGTACGAGTGACCTTGGTAGGATCGACAACACCGGATGCGATGAGGTCTTCGAACTTATCGGTAGCCACATTGTAGCCATCGCCGCCTGTGCCTTTTTTCACTTGCTCGACGATGAGCGCTGCCTCACGGCCTGCGTTTGCAACAAGCTGACGAAGCGGTGCTTCCACAGCGCGAGCTACGATGCCAGCTCCGGTTTTCTCATCGCCTACAAGGCCGAGATCACCGATGGCTGCTTGAGCGCGGATGAGGGCAGTGCCACCACCGGCGACGATGCCTTCTTCAACGGCCGCGCGGGTCGCATGGAGAGCATCTTCGACGCGGGCTTTCTTTTCCTTCATCTCAGTCTCGGTGGCAGCACCGACGTTGATGACGGCCACGCCGCCTGCGAGCTTGGCAAGACGCTCTTGGAGCTTCTCACGATCGTAATCGCTGGTGGTGTCTTCGATCTGGCGGCGGATTTGATTCACGCGGCCAGTGATGCCTTCTGATGTGCCGCCACCTTCTACGATGGTGGTGTTCTCCTTGGTGATGGTCACGCGCTTGGCTTCGCCGAGATCGCTGAGTTCTACGGACTCCAGCTTGATGCCGAGGTCTTCGGTGATGACTTTGCCGCCAGTGAGGATGGCGAGGTCTTCGAGCATGGCCTTGCGGCGATCACCAAATCCAGGAGCCTTGACGGCTGCGATATTGAGGATGCCGCGGAGTTTGTTCACCACGAGAGTCGCAAGGGCTTCACCCTCGACATCTTCTGCGATGATGAGGAGTGGGCGGCCAGTTTTTGCAACCTTTTCAAGGAGAGGAAGCATGTCCTTGAGGGAGGAAATTTTCTTCTCATTGATGAGGATGTAGGCGTTCTCGAGGAATGCTTCCATGGACTCAGGATTGGTGACGAAATATGGGCTGAGGTAGCCTTTGTCAAACTGCATACCCTCGACGACTTCAAGAGTAGTCTCGATGCCTTTGGCTTCTTCCACAGTGATAGTTCCATCCTTGCCGACCTTGTCCATGGCTTCCGCAATGATGCCGCCGATTTCCAGATCCGAGTTGGCGGAAATAGATGCAACTTGGGCGATTTCCTTGGCATCTGAGACGGGCTTGGAAAGCACTTTGAGCTGAGCGACGATGGCCTCGGTGGCCTTCATGATACCGCGTTGAAGCGAGATTGGGTTAGCACCCGCAGTCACGTTGCGAAGACCTTCTTTGTAGATGGCCTCGGCAAGTACGGTGGCGGTGGTAGTTCCATCACCTGCGATGTCGGAAGTGCGGCTGGAGACCTCACGAATGAGTTGGGCACCCATGTTTTCATACGGGCACTCGAGTTCGATTTCCTTCGCCACCGAAACACCGTCCTTGGTGATGGTGGGGGAGCCGAATTTTTTATCGAGGATCACGTTACGCCCGGCAGGCCCGAGGGTCGCTTTGACGGCGCGTGCAAGTTTTTCCACACCGCGCAAGA
>JAYULG010000436.1:0-28354 GCA_043763755.1 Akkermansiaceae bacterium
GCCAGATAGGAGATAGTAGATGATGAATTTTTGTGATCCCCACCAGCGTTCCATGAAGGGGCCGAAGAAGAACAAGCCTAGGCAGTTGAAAAGCACATGACCGAAGAAGCCGTGCATGAATTGGAAAGTGATGAACTCCCAAATTTTGCCCTCGAAGATAGCACTCTGGATGGTGAATGCGCCGAAGCTACGGAGCGGACCATTTGCCAAATTTCCCTTCAAAAGGGTATCGAGCAGATAGATGCTGATGTTGAGAATGAGCAGCCATTTCACCACCGGGGTGAGCTGCGCAAGGGGGCCAGAATTTTCTTGCTCCCTTTGTGTGTAATCTCGATCCATCATTCCCATAAGCCCTTGCCTTACCACGGTAAAATGCCCGCCGCAAGGGTGGTGAGTGCATTCCCAGCCCGTGTAAGAGTTTTCAGGGCAGCAGCGAAATGGCTGCTTGGAGGGTATCAATATCTTGGAGGGTTTTATCCCGCCGGATGGCTTTGATGCGGGGAAAGCGCAGTGCAAGGCCTGAATCATGGCGGGCGGAACGGTTGATCGAATCAAAAGCGATTTCTAAAACGATGTTTGGCTCGACGTGATGTTTACGACGTTCTTTGTGAATCGTGTGTTGTTTAAAGTGCTCGGTGAGCTCTTCGATTTCCTCATCGGTGAGGCCGGAATAAGCCTTGCCAATGACGCGTAGCTGGCCATTCGCATGGTCTCGCACGGCGAAGGTGTAGTCCGATAAAACATGGGAGCGCTTGCCGTGGCCTTGCTCTGCGATGGTGACCACACAATCGAGCGTGGGCATCACGCCCTTGAGCTTGATCCATGCTTTACCGCGCCTGCCGGGCGTGTAAACGCTGGTGGGGTCTTTCGCGATAAGACCTTCATGGCCATCTGTGAGTGCTTGTTTGAAAAGAGCTTCGATCTGCGCCGCATTTTCCGCAGGGTGGACGGGTATGATGCCGATGGGAGAGGTGAAGGCAATGGATTCGAGAAGTTCCCGGCGATCAATCAACGGGGTATCTAGTAGATCTTTACCACAATACCACAGGAGATCGAAGGCGATGAATCTCAGGGGAATGGAGTTCGCTTGATTGGCATCCGTGAGGAAAAGATCACCGTCTACCATTTTCCGACCGAGGCGCTTCTGGAGATCTGCGAAGCCGAGCTTGCGGCCTTCCGCGTAGGCGATGAGTTCTCCATCAAGGACGAAATCGTCTGGGATACTTTTTGCAAATTCTATCATCTCGGGAAACTCCTCATCCAATGGGCGGAGATCGCGAGAAAAAAGTGAGACCTCATTTCCTGTTTTGTGGAGTTGCGCACGGATGCCATCATACTTCGGCTCTAGCCAAAATGGTGGGGTAAAAGTCAGTTTTTCAAACAACGGGCGGTCGTCTTCTTCGGCTCGTTCCAGCGGCGCGGCGAGCATGCATTTGATGGGCACGAGCGGGCGCAGTGCCGCACTTGCGAGAATGCCATTGTTCGCGAGGAGTGCCGTCTCACCAATGTCTCCGGTGAGCATGTGAGCGTGTCTGACGGCAGCGGCTTCCACCTGATATGCCTTGGCGATGGCGTCTTCCACGAGGCCTTCTTTGAGGCCGATGCGAAGATCTCCGGTGAGAAGCTTGATGACCGTTTCCCCTTCCGCCGAATGCAGGGTGGTAAGCCGGGTAGCAAGCAGGGAGATGCGGTCCAGCGAACTGGGAGTGACTGCGAGGAGCTGGAAAAATTGGTTAAGTCCCGGGAGATCGAGCGGCTCAGGTTTCAGCGATGTTTCTTGGAGCACGAGCCTAGCTGTGCGGGCGGTATCATTCTGGGTAAGCGAAATTTCACGGTAGCGTTCTTCTTTCACCTCAGGGATGGAAAGCAGGGCACGGCGGATGGTAGCGCTGCCGATTTTGAGCGATGGTCGCCCAGCTTTACGGGGAAGCGCCACGCCAGTGAGCCACGTCGCAGCGAGCCGGAGATCCTCTTCGTTCTTGTGGCCGCGGAGGTAGTTTGCCAAAAAATCTGTCTTGGCTACGCGGCTGCTGGTCTCTCCCACGAGGCGGCAAAGATCGCTAAAGTCTGCGAGCGCACAAATCGGCCGGCTATGGCGCGGCCCGCTGGATGCACCGGATTTTTTCACTTGCGGGCTGATGGATAGCTCGAGCTGGTCGCCACCCATCGCACACCATGCGTCCATGCCTTTGGTGCGGAGTTCTGCGGCGAATTCCTTGGCAAATCCATGCACGGTGAGGATGTGCTTCGGGCGCACGCGCTGGATGCATTCCATCAAGCCGGGGTGGTCTGCGTGATCTGATAGAGGGATCACCTCATCGACGCCGTAGCGGTAAATCGAGCCAGGCTGCATGGCCCAGCCGGTGAGCATGGCGGTGCGTTTCGGCTTTAGCGCACGCATCAATTTGGAGCGGATGGCATTGGGCGGCGCAATGACGACGTGCCCGGGGCGCGCAAATCCCTCGAAGATGACGGGTTCCGGCAGTGTGGTGACGCCGGCTGCACGGCAGGCGACCGTCATTGCTGCCACAGTAGGGTGGAGCAATGTAGGGATGCCGTGTTCAGCAAGTAGCGCGAGGGCTTCTTGTGCTTTTCCCAGAGAATATCCGAGGAGAACCGGAGTTTCCCCATCGGTGAATGCATCCCCCACAAAGCGTAAAATACTTGCCTCCACCTCCATGGGGTTTGGAAATTCATAACCTGGCAGGCCGAAGGTAGTTTCGAGGATGAGTGTGTCTGCTGTGAGAAAACTCACGGGCTCTGCGGTGCGCCCGCGGCGGGTTTTAAAATCACCGGTGTAGAGCAAGGTGGCATTGTCCTTGAGGCGGGTAACGTGCAACATCGCGGAGCCTGAAATGTGGCCTGCAGGCAAAAGCCGCAGGCGGAAACCATCGCGAGTGATCGGTAGATGAAAGGCGATGCCTTCGATCCGATCCTCTGCTAGCCGAAATCGCTCATGGAGTAATAAAGCGCTCACATCTGAGCAAAGTGCAGACTTGTGGCGGGCGAAGTGGTCTGCATGGGCGTGAGAAATGAACGCCCGTGGCTTCGCATCCCATGGGTCTAACCATAGGTCTAACTCAGGCAAATGCAGCCCCCGTCTGAAACGCACTTCGATCACAACTCGCGAGATGCTATTCGAGCGCCCGGCCCCCGCCAAGGCAAACCGAGGGTGTTCATCCGGCAAATTGATCGGGTGCGTAAATTTTCAGGGTAATTTCACCACGGAAAACCAGAATTTTTCCAGAATGGCGATGGCATTAGCGAATGACTGAAAGTCAACGGGTTTTGTGATGTAGCAATTCGCATGGAGGCGGTAACTGCGCAGAATATCAGCATCTGCGGTGGAGGTGGTGAGAATGATCACTGGTATAATTTTCAGGTCCTCGTCCGCTTTGATTTCTGCTAACACATCATAGCCACTTTTCTTGGGAAGGTGTAGATCTAGTAGGATAAGATCGGGCCGTGGCACCTCGGTGTAGGCTGCCTCGCGACGGAGAAATTCCATGGCTTTCGCACCATCATCCGCGAGGTGAATGCGGTTGAGCAAATGTGCATCTGCAAGGGCACGCATGGTCAGCAGCGCATCGGTGGGGCTATCTTCCACCAGCAAGATTTCGATGGGCTTGAGAGGGGGAGCTTGGGGCATGTTAGATGTGGGATTGATCGAGGAGTGTGAAAAAAAATGTCGCCCCACTGCCAAGTTCAGACTCCACCCAGATGCGGCCTCCGTGTCGCTCGACGATGCGTTTACAAATCGCCAAGCCGATGCCGGTGCCCGGGTATTGGCTACGAGAATGGAGGCGCTGAAAGAGTACGAAGATCAGATTGCGGTATTGCGCCTCAATGCCGATGCCGTTGTCGCCCACGGAAAACTGCCAGATGCCATCATTTTGTGAGGCATGGATTGTGATTTCCGGGCGCTTCTCACCGCAGAATTTCAATCCATTGGCGATGAGGTTTTGGAACAACTGCGTCAACTGCACAGGATCAGCCGGGAGGGTAGGAAGTGGCTGCCGATGAATGATGGCATCACTCTCAGCAAGCGGAATTTTCAGATTTTCCAATGCGTGATCCAGCGCGGCATTTGCATCCGTGAGGGCGAGGCCTTTGCCAGAGGTATTGACGCGTGAGTAGGAAAGCAGATCGTTGATCAGGGACTGCATCCGGCGAGTGCCTTCCAGAGTATGGCGGATCAATTCATCTGCCTCGGCACCAAGTTTTCCTTTGTAGCCATTTGCCAGCAGCTCTACACAGCCAGCCACTGCACGCAAGGGTTCTTGTAAGTCGTGCGAGGCCACGGATGCAAACTGCGCCAGATCTTCATTAGAGCGGGCAAGCTCTGCCACCGTCCGGGCGAGCTGTGCTTCCGTAGCATATTGGAGAGTGATATCCCAGTTTGTGCCGATGATGCTGGTGGCACGGCCATGAGCATCAAGTTGCACAGCACCGTTCGCTTTGATGTAGTGGATAGATTGATCAGGCCAAATGATTCGGAATTCGCTATCGAAGTCCTTGCCAGTTGCTAGCGCGACGCGGAGCTTTTTTGTTTCTCGTTCCAAATCACTAGGATGCACAGTGCCCGCCCAAGCCTCAAGGGTTCCGGAAAACGCATCCTCTGGCACTCCAAAGATGCGGAACATTTGCTCATCCCAGACCAGCGAGTTGTGGATGGGATCATAATCCCAGATGCCGATGGATGCCGCGCGTGTAGCAAGGATCAATCGGCGGGACATGAGCTTTAATGCGTCTTCGTCGTTCATTTTTGGAGGAAGCTCTGGCAGTAGGATTTTCAAAGGGGTGTGTTTATCAAGTGCTTTTGATTCTGGCAAGAACTCAGAATTTTCAGATTTCAAGTTTTTCATTGGGGCAACTAAGTAAAAGTGGACACGTCTTCCTTATCGTTCAGACACGTCAAAGGCGGTATTCTGCAAGAATGTCGTACCACTGTTGGAGGCTTTTGGCCTTGGCGGGCGCGAGATGATTTGGGTATGGTGTGTCGCGAGATGCAGCGCGAGTCGTTCCGGTGGAGGTGCCAGCCGCCCCGATGCCTCAAATCGGATGAATTTTAGTGCGCCAGCCGCCGGGATGCTCGAAATTGAATAAAATCGAGTCCTCCAGTCACCCGGATGCTCGAAATCGAATGAATTTCAGTCCGCCAGTCGCCCGGGTGACTGAAAACGAATGAATTTCATGCCTTCGATTCACTTGGTTGCCTGAATTTGGTTGAAATTCAACCCACCAGCGCCCCGGACAACCGAATTTCAATGAAATTTAGGCCGCCAGTGACACGGATGTCTGAATTTCAATGAATTCGTGTCCGCCAACCTGCCGGAGATGTGAAATCGACTGAAATCCACCCCCAGTAGCCGCTGGTTACCAAAATTTCACCTCTTTTGCCTCAAGAGGCCCTCGTGTGACTAAAATATCCTATCTGTTTTATTGCGGCTCCGGGGATTTCCTGCTTAAAGACCAATGGTTCCATTACTAAATACTACAATAATCGAAAACCTCCCTTATTACCTCCTCCAAGCCGAAGAACTTGAAACCTGCAGTGAGCGCTTACTCGCCCTCGTCACCGAGGCACTCCCCGCAGAGCCAGTCATCCAGCCCATCCTCCCTCTCATTGCCCGGGATCGCGCTGCTCTGCAAAAGGCCCTTGCGAATTCCCGTGGCAGCACTCTCACGGAGAAAATCGCCACTGCCGATGAGGTCCGGGACGATGCCTTCATTTCCTTCCGAACCGTCTGCGAGAATGCCACCCGCCGCCGCACCAAACCGGATTTTATCGCCGCCGGGGATCTCCTCATGCGTCTTATCCGCGCACAAGGTTACACCCTTCAGGATTTTGGGAATTCCCTGAAACCGGGGCACTTAATGCCCTTTTCAAGGCCTTGGCGGATCCCGCCGCCACCGCCGCACTCACCCTCATCGGCGCGGGCGAATACATCACCGAACTCAAATCCGCCCAGGCCAAGTTTGAAGAAATCGTCAACTCCCGCAGCGACGAGCAAGCCGCCAAAGATTATCCACTCCTCTCCACCACCAAATCCGCGCTGGGCAAGCGGCTGCAATTACTCCTCGGCTTCATCGCTACGCTAGATGCTGCCGACCTCACCGGAACTCGCCCAGAGCTGGATCTTCTCATCTCTCGCGTGAACGACACCCTCACCGAAATCCTCGCGCCTGCCCGCGCCAGACGCACCCGTGCTAACACGCCAGAGGCAACGCCAGTGCCTCCCACTGTTTGATAAATGTACATGGCCTCTGATCAATCGATGGCGGTTTCCGAACTTTGCGAACCGATAGTTTTTAAGGAAACTCCCTCCTTGTCTTCCCGCTACATAACACTCCATCCTCCTGATCGTCATTCGTAATGACAACTATTTGAAGTTCTCCAATTTTATATAACTGCTTTTGCGACCAAACAAAAGCTACTGGGCCGACTCTAAAACCGCGAATTTTTAAATGGCCCCGAAAAAGACAGAGCTGTCGTGCCAAATCGGCGCGGCTTGGCGCGTCTTTTTCGGAGGCGCTTCGTGGTGCCGAGAGTCGGGGCGCGTTAAGTCCGCGCTCTTTGTTTCCAGTAGCCTTCACCACTCTACTAGAACATCACCAAAACACACCAGCCCCTCATGAAATCGAAAGCCATTCCACTCGCCATCCTACTGGCAGCAATTGCCAACGTCGGACTCCCGGCGCAGGAAGCTCCAGAACCTGAATCCACCTCTGCCCGTATCGTCGGAGACATCCCAGACGGCACGCCTCCGCCTCCAGAACCGCCCAAGCCAGAGTTCATCGTGCCAGCCGCAGACATTCTCGAATCTAAAACTCACCAACAAGGCGGGCGAAAGATCACGATCCAACGAATTGCTCCTATCGCCCTGCCCGCGCCTGCGAAGGAAAAGCCTGCGCTCACGCCAGCGACTCCAGCCATCGCGGAGAGGATCGAGGAGTTCATCGAAGAAAACCCAGATGCTGGATTTCTCTTCGTCGGCGCTTGCGTTTATCGAGTCAAAGACGGCACCCAGCGAACCTTCGTAAATCTCTGGCCTCAAGGACAGGGCGAGGCGATTAGCTTTTGGTCCTCCGCAGACTTCGCGCTGCTCTCTGGCTTCGGCTCGTTCATCGGCGCGGATGGCAAAGCGCGCAGCATCATCATGGCGTGGGACACCCAAGTAATCGAGAGCATTAAGGAACTAACAGCCCAGCCAGAAGAACAGACCGGCCTCCCACCGCTCCCCACTCTCGTCGAAGGCAAAGCAAGTTTCTCCATCACCTCAGGCAAACCTACCGAAGAAACCCTAGCTGCAGTCCAATCGCTTCACGATCTTTACACTAACGAATATCCCCGCCTCAAAGCCGCCTACGAAGGTCGCGAAAAAGCCCGCATCGCCGAAGAAGCTGAACTCAAGGCCAACCCACCCAAGACCAAAGACCTCGTCCTCAGTTTCTGGCGCACGGAAAGCACAGCCCCCATGGAGAAAGGAGCTGCACGATGAAACGCTCAGTCTTTTTCACTCTTGTTTCTGGCCTCTGGATTCTTAATTCTCAATTCTCCTACGCCATTCTGGATACGAATAACAACGGGCTCAGTGACGTATGGGAAAGGGCTCATAACAATAACCAACTCTTTCCTAATGCCTACGACCTCCAAGCCGATCCCGATGGCGACGGCTGGACGAATCTACAAGAAGCTGCCGCAGGCACCAGCCCCTTCAATGCCAATACACCAGGCGGATTCGTCCAGCCTATTATCATTCACTTCCCTGCCGTCTATATTGCTGGCCCGAACGGCGAGCAAGAATTGTTAACACCGGAAGCGATTTCAATAAATTGGCGCACCAAAATTGGAAAACTCTACACCCTCCAATACTCATTGGATCTCTCGCAAGACAGTTGGAACCCGCTCGGCTCATCTGACCGGGCCACAAACACGGAAACCACAACTTTCGTTCCACTCACTCAAGACGACGGGACCACTCCTGAAAGAATGTTCTGGAGAGTGGAGATAAGTGTGTTGATAGTGATGAAGATGGCCTTACGGACTTCGAGGAGCTGAATCTCGGCTCAAGTATGTTTCTAGCAGACAGTAATGGCGATGGAATTGACGATGGTGACTCCGCTAGCAATGGCGATGACCCTAATGCTCCAGCAGAAGACCGTAACAATGACGGCGTTCCTGATAACGTTTACTATACCCCAATCCTAGAAGTCACTCAGGAAACGAAAGCCCAGTACACTGACATCGGATTTGGGACTGTTACGAACGCAAACTCACGCTACCTCTCGCAAACCGAACGTTTCACCTATTCCGTATCAAACTCTCCCACTATGGACACCATAATTGACGGGGAGAAAAAGAAAGAATCTACCTATCTGCAGGAGGATACTGGGAAAGCCACCAACCAGATCTCTGTCGAAGAGACTGGCGAAGATTATGCAACTTGGAGAGACGCACACACTCACCCGTTTTCGACTGATCCCCTTGAATACCTCGAAAGTGCGTGGCCAACAATTACCCATCCACAGACCCCTCCGGTTGTCACCTCAAACTCTATTGAAACCACCAGTACCTGGGTCTCCACCCGAGCTTGGAAGATCAAAAGAGCTTCCGCGCCCAATCAATCGAACTCCGAAGAGGACGAAATCGTGCGCAGTGGCACTGAAACCATTACCCTTAAGACCATTGTAAAGAAATTTGACCCTACCTCTTATGAAGATGTCTGGAATGATGTCGTAAAAGACAGTTCATGGGATGGGTTTGTTTATCCCGAGGTACAAGGACCACTTAAGCAAATAGACCAAGGAATTGGGGCCGTCGGAGAAATTGAGGCAGCGCTTGCAGTGCGCGATAGTTTCAGGCTAGGACTCGGTGCGATGAATGGGACTATTTCCAGCCCAGGCGGTTCAGCCGGGGGTGGAAGTGACGAGAGACTCAAAAGAGTGCGTTGGCGCTGGGCTCGCTTCAATCCTAACGATCCTTTTAATTACGACTTTGCAGCACCGCCTGCTTCTTATCAAAAGAATTTCAAATTGCTCGTCCGACAAGAGGACTACACCGATACACCTCAGACTAACCCGCAGACTGAATCCAAAAGCAATGGAATCATTAACATCGGTTTCACGGGCAGCCAAGGGCAAGACTGGTCCGATCTCTCCCTTGGAACATTTAACTCATACCAGATTGATGAACCATCCAACCTACCCAATATTGGCTATAATGGAAACACAGGACGTAACACAATTTCGTTCGGGAACGTTCCAGTGAAGCTTACGTTTGACGGCAATCGCAATGGTATCCTTGACACCGGTGTCACGGATCTTACCACACAGGTAAAACCGTTTCGTTTTTGGATCAATAATGACCAAGACAATGTCGAAGTTGACGAACCCGTCATCGTTGATGTCAACTCCAGAGACCTACTCGACGAGCAGATAAAAACCAAGAGAGATTTAGAGGACTTCGCACGTCTAAGACTCCAGATATACGATGTCGATGGGCTTTTAGCGACAGGAGAAATAAAGCTTGGACTCAAGTTCATCAATATAACGGAAGGCTCGCCACAAATCAGAGTTTGGAAGAATCCTCATACTCCGGCAGACGATTCTTACATATATAATGGATCCTACGCCGCATACTATTTATCCAAATCACCACTCTCTCCTAACATGGACGGAATGATTGTTTTCCCGCAATCCTATTGGACCAACAGCAATCAATCAAACTACGATCTAATCTTTGAAGGAATTCGCAAAGGCAAGGGAGAACTCGTCGCGGTATTGCTAAGCAGGGCTGGAAACGAGCTTGGCCAGAGCGAAGGCCAGTGCCTGCACCTCTTGAACGTGAAGGAAATGTATCAACGGGCACGGATTGCGAACCATGCTGAGCAGATCCCGCATCCATGGAGCAACCCGAACCCTCCAGCACAAACATGGCAATGGGATCCCAATGGAAATCCCTATGTGGAAGATCCCAATGCAGAAAAAGTTACAGCGATTTTCGTCCACGGCTGGCGACTTTCTTACGAAGAATACCTCAACTGGTCAGACACCAGTTACAAGCGGCTCTGGCACCAAGGATTCAAAGGCCAATTCTACTCGTTCCGCTGGGCGACATACAGCCCGAGTATACTTACTTACAATGACAGCGAATACCGCGCATGGCTCTGTGGGCCGGCCTTTGCGCAGTTTGTGAATCAATTGCCGAATCCTAGCACCAAAAGAAACATCTTCGCTCACAGCATGGGGAATGTGCTGGCGGGAGTTGCATTACGGGCTGGTATGGTAGTCGAAAATTACGCACTCTGCAACTCCGCAATGGCAGCGATGGCTTATGATTCGAGTCCTGCATTGCAAAACATACCCAATACCAATGCTCCTTTAACTCAAATCTGGGGCAACCTTGGCCCTCAAAAAACGCCTGATACGGATCCTCAAGCGAATATCCGTTCCACATTTGGGCTTCAGAATAAATTCAATGAAAGTCCCAGTATGCCAAGAATGTTTAGTTTTGTCCTACCCGATGACAGTGCTCTTGGCCTCTGGGTTTTAAATAATCAACTATCAAAGCCCGATTCGAGCGGCCATAGCTATTATTACCAAGAAACACCGATCGCACCAAACTTAGCATACAAACTTTTTCAAACACCACTAAGTGGACAACCCCGGCCTGTTAATTTCCAACCTGAAGCTTTCGGGTATGTCACCAAATCTTTGACAAGAGCGGCAGGTGCAGAGTCGCGCACAAGTGGTGCCATTGATGGCGTTCATAATATGGCAAGTTGGGGTTCTAATGCTAGCCACGCTGGCTTCGGCAGCGAACACAGTGCTCAATGGAAATGGAACAATCAATCAACGCATTTATTTTGGAGAATGTTATCTGATGAACTTCAACTCAATAAAAAATGAGACGTCCAAAGAAATGGAAAATAATGATATTGTTTGTCGCTTCAATTTGTATCATCGCAGCTCTCTGTCTCTTTAAGGGAGAAACTCAGCAGAAAATAGCAATCGGACGTGCTGAGTCACGCAAAGCAACATGGGATAGAGGAAGTAGTCAGAAACAAAAACTTGATATTAAGTCCTTAATTTTTCGTGCCTATAATAGCCCGATAGCAATTTACGGGCAAGTGATCGATCAATATGGAGTCGTAGTGCCTGGCGCCAATGTTGAGTTACTCCCACACGATACTCCAGGTGAAAGCTCCGGTTTTAAAGTGAATTTAATCACTGACGAAAATGGTAAGTTCTCTGCAAGTGGTTTGAAAGGCGCTGCAATGGGCGTAAGTGCGACAAAGAAAGGCTATCTTTTTTACCCTCCGCTAGGTAGAATAACTTCATACGTACAACTCGGATACTCCGATGGAGTTTTGGACAATGGCCATCCGCATACAAATCCTGAGAACCCACTAATTTTATACCTACATAAGCTTAAAGTATCAGAACCTATGGCTTACGTCGCTAAAAGACGTTGGAGCTTACCATTGGATGGAAGTCCTCGCCTGATTTCCATCGACTCAGAAAATGGGAAAGGGCCACATCAGATTGAAGTCCGGTTATGGAGCGATACAAATATTCGTGAATTACCTGGTAATAATGCCTATACCGCGTTCGACTGGAGTTTTGAAATTCAGATTCGTGATGGTGGTCTAGTATGGGATCAAAGTGACACAGAATTTGAAGCACCTGAATCTGGATATAGAGAATCAATCCGCTATACTTATACCGCAGATATGCCGCGAGAGAATTGGAAGCGGTTTCGGGATGGCCGTTACTTCGTCAAATTCTCAGATGGCAGCTACGGGCGCATCCAATTCAGTGTCGATGGAGGATCAGACGATATGCCATTTCACATGGAATCGTGGCTAAATCTCACCCCAGGTTCACGTAACCTAGCGACGGAAAACATGACCATTAAAGTCATGAAAGCTGACGAACCAGAGGAATGACGCCATCTTCCATTACAACCGAGAGTTTCGGATTTAAATACTTCAATTGAGTCATTGAGCAATCAATCAACGCATCTTTTCTGGGAGAAATTGTTTGAAAAACTGGAACTTGGAGAACAATGAAACCTAAACATAGGATTCCGTTAATCTTGCTGATTGCTCTCGCGATCATACTTCTGTTTTTATTCCGTTACCGACATAGCTCAGAAGATGTGGCTGATCAAACTCGACAAACTCGTAGTAAAAGCCGACCGCATAACCATATGGGTTCCCATTCAGGTCACGCATTACCAAAATTTGACCCTAGAGATGCATTCCTATCAGCATTCAAGACCCCAATTGAACTTTACGGAAAATTGTGGATCAACACGGCGATCCGGTTTCAGGTGCTACCGTAAAGCTCTTCCCAGTCGATACACCAGCCGGAGATCAATCGAGGTCTAAGTTGACATTGACCAGTGACAACGAGGGCAAATTCTCAATCAAGGGATTGACTGGCTTTTCACTTGGGGTCCAAGTGAACAAAGAGGGTTATCTCTATCTATCCCCTCTGGGTGGCCCATCGTCATCCGCAAACATCAGTTATGCAAATGGTGCAGAAGAAGAGAAGCGCTTTAGCAATCCAGCAACGCCTCTCGTTTTGCAGCTCCAGAAAGTAGGCCCTATGGAACCGATGTTTTATATGGAGCAAACGCGCTGGAGTTTACCAGTTAATGGTTTGGTTCGACGGATAGCTTTGGATTCAAAAGAAGGAACGGGATCACATCAAATCGAGTTTAGACTCCGCAGTGACACCCATATCCGAAATGAAGAAGGAAATAATGCCTACACTTCTTTTGATTGGAGTTTTGAAGCACGCATACCCGGCGGAGGATTTATCTGGAACGATAGCGACTACAATTTTGAGGCACCTGAAATGGGTTACAAGGAATCGATCCGGTATGACTACCCTGCTGACCAGCCTCGCGAAAAATGGAAGCGCTTTCAACATGGTCGTTACTTCGTAAAGTTCGCGGACGGGAGTTATGGGAGAATTCGCTTCAGCATTGATGGTGCTTCAGACCGTAAGCCACTCTCCATGACTTCATGGCTAAATCTAAAACCGGGTTCGCGAAATCTAACATCTCTTCTGAAAGACAGCTCTGGTTTCCATGGTGGTGATCCAGACAAAGAATGAGTCTCATTTCCCTTTCGTGCCGTTTCCGTCTTTCTTTAAATTAGTCCATAAATATGCTTAAACTTGCTATTTTTTGTTTCGGCGCACTCGGCTTTGCGTTTTGGTGCGTGGCATGCGCAACGAGTGGAGTGTCAGCAGGGTTTGGACGGTCAGGTGGCATTTCTGGGGCCGAATTATTTATCCAGTGGATTCTGGGTTCAATTTCGCTGCTATTTTATCCGATATGCCTTTTCTCTCAAAGGTCTATTTCTACGATGATCTTGCTAGGTTTGATTTTTCAGGCACCAATTTTTTTCGCAGTAATTAGTCTATGGATGAATTCTACGTGGGAAAATACCTATAGTGACATCTTTAAGGCGACTTATACCAATTTGATCATTTCAACGATACTGCTGGGAGGTTTCATCCTGTGGTGTTTTTTCTTAAAGAAACTAAACCGAGAACGTTTGAGAATTTCAAAGGGATACCCACCTGAGCGATGACTCCAGTTTAGGAAAATTCAAATATTTTGAGAGTAGATCCACTAGATCATCCCTTGAATGAATGCCCAAGCTTTGCCGCTGTATCTATTGAAAGTTTCAATCACCACCGCGCCCCAGAACACGAAGTAACCTATCGTAAAAAGAAACACGTCGTAACTGCCTTGTCTTGAGACGGGTGATGATTTTTAAATGCTTGGACACTACCTTGGAAGTGCGTTGGGAAACGAGTTTATGGTTGTGAGGACAAGGAATGGTGGGTATCAAATCTCAACAATAGTTTTTGAATGATGAAGCATTTTTTGAAATCGGCGATGATCTGTGGTGTCTTTCTGGGTAATTCGGTTCTCGCGCAAGAGCAGGATACTGATGTGCAGGCGATGCAGAGAGAGCTCGAAGTCTTGAGACGCGAGAATCGTGCCCTGAAGGCGATGTTAGCGAGGGAAGGGATCGATCCGACTTTGAAAATGCAGGAAAAGAAACTCGCGGTGGCTGAGCCTGAGAAGCCGAAAAAGCCATCGGCAATAGGAGGCTTGTTCGATGAAAGTGGAAAGCTGAGAACGAGCTGTGCCGATGCGGTTTTAATCATCGAAGGAGACAACTCGGTGGGCACCGGATTTGTGGTGAAGGATTCGGGAAAGACCTATCTCTACACGGCAGCACATGTTTTGTCGGGGAACAGCCGGTTCACGATCAAGAATTCATCGGGGCGTAAGATATCGAAGTTCGGGCAAATGGAGACGGCGGTGGGCGCTGATCTTGCACGGATTGAAGTGTTGGAAGAATGCCCTGCCTTTGAAATAGGCAAGGGCCAGAGCGCCGTGCAGATCAATCTGGAAATCGCTGCCCTCGGAAACGGAGGCGGAGCCGGAGTGATGGCGGTGGAATTGGGGCAGATTCTCGGAACCAGCGGGGATAGCATTGAGGTAGATGCCGAGATCATCCAAGGGAATAGCGGTGGCCCGGTGGTGGATGTGATCAGTGGTAAAGTCTTGGGCGTGGCCACGCATCTTACGGCTGCGAAGGCGGATATTTGGTCGCAAGGCACCCGCCAAGGTGATGTGAGGCGTTTTGCATGCCGCCTAGATAAAGAATGGAATTGGAAGCCGATCGTCATTGGCAAGTTTCTCGCAGAGGGCCGCATCGTGGAAGACTTCGATAACGTTACGCGGCTGTGCTATGCGCTGACGATGTTAGAACCTGGCGGATCTGGAATGCGCTTCGATCTCAATGTGGGAGGAAATATGAGTGCCGCAGAGATTTTTGAAGCCAATGAATCATTACTGATCGTGCAAAACCTTTATCAAATGAACCGAGATCTAGCGGGCAAAAAAATGGCAGTGAGTGAAATGGATTTAAAGAAACGTTTCCGCTCTATCATTTCGAGCGCATTGACCCTAGCGAATGGAGATAAGAACGCGTTGGTGCCTGCCAGCATGAATAGCTTCCACGGTAAAAATGCAGAGGACTCACTGAAATTTAGACAGACTTCCATCAAGCGCCTCAATGATCGATATACAGAGCTCAAGTGAGCGAAAGTGCGGCCATGTCTCTGCTCAATCTTTCACGCGCTCCACATTGGCTCCGAGCATGAGGAGCTTTTCATCGATGTGCTCATAGCCGCGATCAATGTGGTAGAGCCGGGAAATTTCAGTGGATCCCTTTGCCGTTAGAGCTGCGAGGACGAGCGCGGCAGATGCTCTTAAATCCGATGCCATTACTGGCGCGGCAGAAAGCTGGGCCACGCCACGCACCACGGCGGTGCCATTATCTACTTTGATGTCTGCTCCCATGCGTTTTAGTTCGGCGCAATGCATGAAGCGTTGGGGGAAAATCGTGTCTTTGATCACACTGATGCCAGCAGTGGTGGCGAGCAGCGCGGTCATCTGTGCCTGCATATCGGTGGGGTAGCCGGGGTAGGGAGCGGTAGAAATTTCGATGCCTTGGAGTATTTCACCACGATGGATTGTGCAGGTATCGCCCGCCTCGTTAAAATCGACGCGGTGGCCCGAAGAAACAATCGCGGCGGTGATCGCTTTCATGTGTTCGCGGCAAATGCGACGCAGCGTGACACCATCTCCGGCGATGGCGGCGGCGGCCATGAAGGTGCCTGCTTCGATGCGGTCTGGAATCACGGTGTGCTCTACGCCGTGGAGTTTTGCGACACCCTCGATGGTGATCGTGCGAGTGCCTGCGCCGGTGATTTTTGCGCCCATGGAGTTGAGGAAATTTGCAAGATCGAGCACTTCGGGTTCGGCTGCGGCGGACTCGATGATGGTAATTCCTTCGGCGAGCGTGGCAGCCATCATCACGTTATCTGTGCCTAAAACGGTAGGGCCATGCGTGCCTCGCAGATCGATCACCGCGCCCTTCAATCCATCCTTCGCGGTGAGGGTAATGTTGCCTCCTTCAAATTCCACTTTGGCCCCGAGTGCTTCGAGCCCGCGCAGGTGAAGGTCCACCGGACGGTCTCCGATGACGCATCCGCCTGGCAGCGAAACGACGCAGCGGCCCTTGCGAGCGAGAAGGGGACCCATCACGCAAATGGAGGCACGCATGCGGCGGACCAGTTCGTAGGGCGCTTCTTCGATCACATCCGCACAAGTGATGCGCACCGTGCCCGAGGATCGCTCTACATCAGCACCCAGAGCGCTGAGGATTTGGATCATGTAGTTTGTATCTGAAACATCCGGCACCCGGCGGATAATGCATGAATCCTCGGTGAGGAGGGTGGCAGCGAGGATCGGCAATGAAGCGTTTTTAGACCCTGAAATATTGATGGTGCCGCGCAATGTGCTGCCGCCGTGGACGAGAAGTTTATCCATAAAAGAAAATAGATGTAAGTGTGGATGTTTAGCTGGAAAATTAGGGACGCAATGCGTGGGGGAAGCGGGCGATGCCGGAAAGATCTTTTTTCACTGCGATGGCAGTAAATGGATGGGCGCTCATCATTTCGATAACTTGTGATACTTGATCATGACCTATTTCAAGAATCAGCCAGCCGCCCGGATTGAGAAATTGATATGCCTCAGGGATGAAGCGGCGGATGAGATCGAGGCCATCTGCCCCGCTGAAGAGGGCGAGTGGTGGATCATGCATCACCTCCCGGCTTAGGCTGCCGCGCTCGGACTCGGAGATATAGGGAAGATTCGCGACGATCCCATCGAAGGTGCCTAATAGGTTTGCAAAAAGATCGGTGTGGGAAAATGCGGTGTTTTTGATTTCAAGATGCTCGGCATTTTCTTGGGCAAGAGAAAGTGCTGGCTCGGATACATCGGCAAGGGTGACGTGCCACGATGGCCTGGCAGCCGCCAAGCTTAGACCTAGCACGCCCGAGCCGCAGCCCATATCAAGTATTCTTCGATCATCAGCGGTCTCGCGTTTGAGAATCCATTCAGCGAGTTCTTCTGTCTCAGGGCGAGGGATGAGTGCACGGCCATCAGTCTTAAATTCGTGCTGATGAAAATAAACGCTGCCGAGGATGTGTTGGAGAGGAATGCCTTCACCACGTTTTTTCAAGTTTTCTCGGAGGGGCGAAAGTTCGGACTCTTGCAAGGGACGGTCGAATTGTAGATAAAGATCCATCCTTGTGCATGCAAGCTCGTGGGCGACGAGCATTTGCATGTTCCGCCGTGCGTCTTCGATCCCGCGTTTTTCGAGATAGCGGGTGCCGCCATCGATTGTTTCCAGAACCGTACTCATGTGTCAGACGCGGGAACCTTGCGGGCCAGAGGTGCGGATGCACAAGGAAAACTCCAAGCACCAGTTTTTGAAAAAACTCTGCATAAGTGAGTCTTGAATTCGGGCTGGTCAGTATTGCAGAGAAATGTTTTGAAACCCCTGCGGACGCTCTGTCACGCGATTATGAAGGATCCTGACCTTGGCCAAACCGGCGCGAAACCTCCGCTGGCACTTACCACTATTGCCGCTTTAGGAATCGTTTTTGGTGATATCGGCACAAGCCCACTCTATGCCTTCCGCGAGTGTTTTTCAGGGAAACATGGCGCACCGATCTTGCCTGAAAACTTAGTGGGCGCAGCCTCATTGATCGTGTGGTCACTCTTGCTGGTGGTGTCAATTAAGTATCTATTCATCATCCTCAAGCTCGATAATCGCGGTGAAGGCGGGATTTTGGCGCTATCTACTTTGATAAGAGGTGCTTCAAAACGCTTCGGTGGTAAGGACCCGCGGGCGATCCTTCTTTTCGGCCTCGGGGGGGCTGCACTCATCTATGCGGATGGCATGCTCACTCCAGCCATCTCGGTGCTCAGCGCCGTGGAGGGTCTCACAGTCAGCCGCCCAGAATTGAAGGAATGGGCGGTGCCTGCCGCAGTTTTAATTTTAGTAGGGCTATTTTCGATCCAGCGATTTGGCACAGGAAAGGTAGGGAAACTTTTTGGACCCGTGGTGTTGTTATGGTTTGGGACGCTCGCTCTGCTGGGCATCCGTGCATTGAGTGAGCATCCGCAAGTGCTGTTTGCACTGAGTCCGTGGGAAGGTGCATCGTTCCTCGTCCGTGAATGGGAACACGCATTTCCACTGCTGGCAGCAGTCTTTCTCGCGGTGACGGGTGGCGAGGCGCTCTATGCAGATCTCGGGCATTTCGGGGTGAAGCCCATCAGAATGGGGTGGTTCTCAGTGGTGCTTCCTGCATTGGTGTTAAACTATCTGGGGCAGGCGGCATTGCTCACAGCAGATCCATCTGCGATCCGTAGTCCATTTTTCCTGCTAGCACCCGATTATCTACAATTTCCTCTAACTCTACTCGCCACATGCGCGGCGATCATTGCGAGCCAAGCACTCATCTCTGGGGCGTTTTCGCTCACCACTCAGGCAGTGCAGCTTGGTTGCCTCCCTCGTGTAAGGGTTCTTTATACTTCTGAGCATTCCATAGGGCAGGTCTATGTTCCTGTGGTAAATCATATCTTAGCTGCGGCATGCATCCTATTAGTGCTCGCGTTCCAGACTTCCGCTGCGCTGGCCGGGGCATACGGGATTGCCATTTCGCTCACAATGTCTATCACCTCGGTGCTGTTCTTTTCGGCTGCCCGGACCGTCTGGGGATGGTCTAGAACAAAAGCGGCAATTTTGACTGGTTTGTTCTTATTGCTGGATGGCGCATTCCTCGCGGCGAATGCACTCAAGATAATCCCGTGGGGTTGGTTACCGCTGTTTTTTGCGATATTGGTGATGGCAATGATGCTGGTCTGGATTTGGGGCCGTAAGCTGCTTTACGCCAAAATTTTGAAAAGTTCGCTGCCCATCGAAGTGCTACAGAAAGACTTGCGGAAAGGTAAAATTCACCGTGTTTCCGGCACCGCAGTATACATGAGTGGCAAGGGCACCCAAGTGCCTACTGCGCTTTTACATAACTTAAAACATAATCAAGTATTGCACGAAAAACTTATCTTATTGCATGTGGAAACTCTTGATCAACCTCGGGCGAACCCTTGTGAAATTCTCACTCATGTAGATCTTGAAGATGGCCTCCACCGGGTGACTTTACGCTTCGGATTCACCGAGACACCGGATGTGCCAAATGCACTGAAAACATACTTGCCAGCAGTGCTGAAGTTCCAGCCCGGGCGCGCGACTTATTTCCTCGGTCGCGAAAGCTATGGAGTCGGGAAAAATGCCACCTTCTTGGATCGCATCCGCCTCTCACTCTTCGCGATAATGGCCCGCAATGCATCACCTGCCACCGCATACTTTCAGCTTCCACCCGGGCGGGTAGTCGAGCTGGGTGCGCAACTGACACTGTGATTTAGATACCCATCAGCCGTGGCGCTTCATTCTCCTCTCGCAATCTCCGGCCTTGGCGCATTGTCGGCATTGGGTAACAATGTCGCGGCGCATCACCGTGCGATCATTGCTAGGCATGTGCCATTTCAGAAATTGGGAAAATTACTTGGATCGCAAAGCCCGCATGCGAATCAATACGCAGCATGGATCGAATCACGGAGTCTCCTCTGCAATCGCAAGTGGAGCCCAGCGACCATGGCCGCGCTGCACGTCGCACGAGAGGCGATCTGCGAAGCTAGTTGGGGTGCTGAAGAATTAAAAGATGCGGCACTAGTAGTAGGCACTAGCCGCGGCAATGCAGCCGGATGGCTAGGGCCATGGCCGGGGCGCAGGCCATTTAAAGTGATGGCAGCCAGTAATACGATCCATAGTGAGCCAGCCACGGCCATCAGCATTGAGTTCGGCATCACTGGCCCGAATCATGTCCTCGCGAGCGGTTGCGCTGCCGGGCTCGATGCCCTCGGCATGGCTATGCTCATCGTCAATGCGGGCCTCGCCCCACGTGCGCTTGCCGTGGCAGTGGACCTTCCACTCGTGCCGATCTTGCTCGATAACTATGCCTCGTCCAATTTACTCTCTCAGGGTAAAAATCTGGATCCTTACCATCCCCAAACATCGGGCTTCATCCCTGGTGAAGGAGCTGCAGCGGTAGCCATCGAGCCTAAAGAAGGCACATGCCCTCGCGTGGTTTACTATAGTTGTAACTCGGATGCCAGCGATCCAGTGGGCATCCCTGCGGATGGCGGGCGCACTCCCACGTTATTAGAAAAAGCGATTCACCTGCATGGATTACCCACCGCCGTTTCACCTCATGCCACTGGCACCGCAGTCCAGGCGGTGGCAGATCCAGCCGCGCTATCTCTAGCTTTTGTGCGATCTAAGCCCACGCTTCATCTGTTAAAGCCTTTTACCGGGCACACTATTGGTGCGAGTGGCTTGCTGGAAAGTGTGATCCTTGCGCGCTTTCTCCGTGATGGAAAAATACCGCCGAATTTACCTCACTTGACAGCACCCGCATCCTTCCATCTGCCGCCTGAGATAATTGATGCCAAGGGCTTGGTGTATAAACTTTCCCACGGCATGGGTGGCCACAATGCGTTACTTGTTTTATCTCCCACATGAATTCCATCATCCGACTTGAAGCCTCCATTGATTATCAGACCCTTGACTTAGTGAAAGGCGATCAACTCCTGCGCAGCTTCCCTATCTCCACCGCTGCAAAAGGGATGGGATTTACACAAAATTCATTTCGCACGCCCACCGGGAGGTTTCGAGTTATAGAAAAGATCGGCGACGGTGAAGCGCTTGGGACAATTTTTAAAAAACGCTTACCCACAGGCCACTGGAAGCCCGGCCACGATGTAGAGTCTGATCTGGTGCTCACACGCATCCTCCGTCTTGAGGGCTTGGATCCGGAAAATGCGAATACCCTGGAGCGGCATATCTATATCCACGGCACCAATCGAGAAGATCGCATCGGCCAGCCAGCCAGCCAAGGGTGTATCCGGCTTGGTAATGAGCAAATGATTGAGCTTTTCGACCATGTCCATGAAGGGACGGAACTGGTGATTCATGCCGCCACTCAACAGCGGGGGAAACTCATGTTTATAGATTGTGATTCCACACTTTCCTCGATTGAAGGCATCGATGAACTAGCGCGTGCTCGTGGAGATCAGGTTTTCAGCAACGTTGTAGCTCTCACCAATGCGGCGATGAATGGAGAAGTTCCCATCACAGATATCTTTCGCAGCCGCATGGATATGATTCGCCCAGATCGCGCGTTATGCGCTCACATCTCCCAGCTTTATGTTGAAAGCATTGTCCCGAATGCCTTTGAGTTGATTACCTATGCAAAGCGCACTGGCTGGACACCTGTCATTCTTTCTGGAGGTTTTGCCGATCTAATTGAGCCACTTGCTGCCAAGCTGGGGATCGCATATGTGGAGGCTGTGCCGCTGCTTTTTGATGAGTGTGGTAGATACCTAGACTATGGGAAGGACTATCCCACCACGCGAAATCTAGGCAAAAATGAAGTGATCCGTGAGTGGAAAGCTGCGATGCTGCCCAAGCAAGTCGTAATGATAGGTGATGGAGTTTCAGATCTTGAGACGCGGCCAGATGTGGATTTGTTTATCGGATATGGCGGCGTGGTCCAGCGTCACGCAGTGCAGCAAGGAGCAGATCGATGGGTTCTAGACCTGCTTGAAGTTCCTCAATATCTAGCGACACTTGCGGATGTATTGATAGATGATCCGTATGCTTGAGGCAGCTCAACTTAAACTATAAAGATTTAGCTTGCTAGTGGGTCTCATGTTCATAGCGTCGCGAGGTCATGAGTACATCTGTTAAGAAAAAGACTGCAAAAGGAATCCGTTATACCGATGCCCAGAAAAAAGAAGTCGTGGACTTCGCCGCTAGCTACAACACTGCCAATGGCCGTGGTGGACAAAGTAAAGCTGCTGATAAATTTGGGATTTCACCACTTACAGTTTCTGCTTGGTTAGCTGCAAGCGGAGCACCTAAAGCTTTGAAAAAAGCTCCTAAGGCTTCCAAGGCTACCAAGACGAGTGGTGATTCTAGGGCCGGAACTCGCTATACTGCTGAGCAAAAGCAAGAAGTCGTTGATTTCGTCGCAAGTTATAACGTCGCAAATGGCCGTGGAGGTCAGAGCACCGCTTCCGCTAAATTTGGTATTTCCCCGCTCACCGTAATGGCATGGCTCAAGGCATCCGGCACGCCGAAGCCTGGTAAGAAAATCAAAGGGCCGAATGCTCTAAAACTACCGAAGGCACCTAAGGTCGCAAAATCAGCGAGTGGTTCCAGAGTCGGCAATCGTTACACGCCCGAACAAAAGCAAGACGTAGTTAATTTCGTAGCGGGCTTCAACGAGACAAATGGACGCGGCGGGCAAAGCGCTGCTTCTGCAAAATACGGAATTTCACCACTCACTGTGATGGCATGGCTGAAGGCATCTGGCGCACCGAAGCCCGGTAAGAAAATAAAAGCTCCAAAGCCAGCCAAAGGCGGCGCAAAAGTGAAAACTTCTGCCGTCTTTGCTGCTCCTAAGGTCTTTGTGGGCGGTAGCTTTACCGCAAAGCTAGAAGCCCTCAGTGGCCTCAATAAGCAAATCGAGAGAGCCGAAGCTGACCTAGCCTCCCTCAAGGCAAAGTTCCTCGATCTCAAAGGCTCACTTTGAGTGAACTAGATCTCAACGATAAGCTGCCTCTTTCGCAAGAAGGAGGCGGTTTTTTTGTGGCAGTTACCAAACCAAATCGACAAGGATTTCTTTCCATAGCATTGTCTCACCTTCAAAGATGAAGCGCCCTCGAAATGTTTGTTCGGCGATTACAAGCGGCAACCAGTGCCGATCATCCTCCCACATTTGGGAGTAAGGAATGGTAGCCAAGCTCATCCATTGCGGGACTGCTTCATCAGTCTCCGTGGGAACCCCGGTGAAATCATCTGCACGATATACGTGACACATAATATTCGGCGAGTCAGACATGGAAAACATCAGTTCTCCCAGCTTGCGAGGTGAGTGCGGTGTGATGAGAAGTTCTTCCTCAGTTTCTCGGATTGCAGCTTGCAATGGTGTCTCACCTACTTCGATTTTGCCGCCTGGCCCGTTGATTTTCCCTGCTCCGAGTCCGCGCTTTTTCTCGATCAATAGGATTTGCCCATCTTTGATGACGAACATGAGGGTGGCGTGGATCTCACCACACCATGTGGTCCAGTCTAGCGGAGATGGTATTTCCATAACTTCAGGATTCTGCAGCAGCATAAGCTTCTACGGAATCGCAGGTGCAAACTAAATTACGATCTCCATGGACGTTATCGATCCGCCCTACGGATGGCCAAAACTTGTGCTGTCTCAGGTAGGGCAGCGGAAATGCAGCTAGCTCGCGAGAATACGCGTGAGGCCACTCGTTTCCACACACAGTTTCACATGGGTGGGGCGCATGCTTGAGCGGATTATCATTTGCATCAAGGTCACCGCAGATGACCGCAGAGATTTCACCATGGATCGAGATCATCGCTTCACAAAATCGGTCTAGCTCGTGCTTGGATTCAGACTCCGTCGGCTCGATCATCAAGGTGCCACCCACTGGCCAGCTCATTGTTGGCGCATGGAATCCATAGTCCATCAGGCGCTTTGCCACATCTTCCACGGTGATGCCGCTGATGTCAGATAGAGGGCGCACATCGATGATACATTCGTGAGCTACAAGGCCTTGTTTACCAGTGTATAAAATCGGGAAGTAAGGCGCGAGCTTCTTGGCCATATAATTCGCATTGAGGATAGCAATCTCGGTGGCCTCAGTAAGCCCGGCTGGCCCCATCATCGCGATATACATCCATGAAATCGTATTGATAGAAGCGCTTCCCCATGGCGCGGAACATACCGCACCTTCGCTTTGATCTAACTCCGCATGGCCGGGAAGATAAGGGACAAGTTGTTTTGCTACACCAATGGGACCCACACCCGGGCCACCGCCGCCGTGGGGAATGCAGAAAGTTTTGTGAAGATTCAAGTGGCAGACATCCGCACCTATCAGGCCCGGACTAGTGAGGCCCACTTGCGCATTCATATTCGCTCCATCCATGTAAACTTGGCCACCCGCATCGTGAATGATGTTACAAATTGCTTGGATCGTTTGTTCAAATACACCGTGAGTGGAAGGGTAAGTCACCATTAGTGCTGCAAGATTCTCGCGGTGTTCCTCGGTGCGTGCGGTGAGATCTGCGGTATCGATATTGCCATCCTCATCACATTTTATTCCCACTACTTTCATGCCCACCATCACGGCAGAGGCAGGATTTGTGCCATGGGCAGACACTGGGATTAGGCAGACATTGCGGTGACTATCGCCGCGCGCGTGATGGTAGCGGCGGATGGCTAAGAGACCTGCATATTCTCCTTGGGAACCCGCATTGGGCTGTAATGAAACCGCTGCGAAGCCCGTGACTTCGGCGAGCCAACCTTCAAGCAGCGTGAGCATTTCACGGTAGCCTTGGCTTTGATCTGCTGGCACGAAAGGATGCACTGATGAAACTTCAGGCCAGCTCATCGGCATCATTTCAGAAGTGGCATTGAGCTTCATGGTGCATGATCCCAAGGCAATCATCGATTCATTAAGTGCCAAGTCCTTCGCTTCAAGCCTAGAGATATAGCGGAGCATATCAGTCTCGGAATGATGAGAGTTAAACACGTTCTGATTAAGGAATGTGGATTCGCGGTGAAATGCTAGCTCCTCACGACCGCTCACTACTTTCGCAGGCAGTCCAAAGGCTGTGGCAATGAGCGCGATGTCAGCACGAGTCGCAGTTTCATCAAAACTTATTCCAAGATGATCTCCATCGATCTGGCGAAAGTTGATGTTCGCTACCACCGCACGGGCAAGAATCTCATCCGCCATGCCGGGAACCTTGACCACCAATGTATCGAAAAATGGACCACTTTCCGCTTGAATACCGCCCGCTGTCAAAGTCGCCTTTAGATCAGCGGCGAGTGAGTGCACGCGCATTGCTATATGTTTTAGCCCTTCAGGCCCGTGGTAGATGGCATACATTGATGCCATCACAGCGAGTAGAACTTGTGCGGTGCAGATATTGGACGTGGCTTTATCCCGCCGGATATGTTGCTCCCGAGTTTGTAGAGAAAGCCGGAAACCTTGCTTGCCTCGGGAGTCCAGTGAGACACCGATCAAGCGGCCTGGCATTTTACGCTTCAGCGCATCCACACACGCCATAAAGCCTGCATGCGGACCACCGAACCCGAGCGGCACTCCGAAGCGCTGGGATGAACCTATACATATATCTGTCCCAAACTCACCGGGTGCCCGTAACACTGTGAGCGCTAATAAATCCGCTGCAGCGATAGTCACAGCTCCGGCGGATTTCGCTTTGGAGAAAAATTCTGTAAAATCATCAATGCGCCCGCGAGTGTCTGGATACTGCACGAGCACTGCGAATAAGCCCTCACACGAGGCAGGATCAAATGTTTGCCAATCGCCAGTTACCACTTCAATGCCTAGTGGCTCGGCCCGTGTCGCCACCACAGCGATGGTCTGTGGGTGGCAGCGGTCTGAAATGAAAATTGCCTTGCCCTTTGGTTTACCAGCGAGAGCAAGACTCATTGCTTCTGCTGCCGCAGTCCCTTCGTCTAGTAGCGATGCGTTAGAAACATCCAATCCTGTTAGATCTGTGATCATCGTTTGGAAGTTAAGCAATGCCTCCAGCCGCCCTTGCGCAATCTCTGCTTGATAGGGAGTGTAGGCGGTATACCAACCCGGATTTTCCAAAATGTTACGCTGAATCACACCCGGCGTATGCGTGCCATAATATCCTTGGCCGATGAAGGACTTGAGAACGCGATTTTTCCCCATGATTGATTTCAACCAGGCTAAGGCATCATGTTCCGAATGCGCTTCCGGTAAACTCATCGCCCCATCCATGCGGATCCCGGCTGGCACAGCATCGTCGATCAATGCGGCGAGCGATTCATAGCCTGTATCACGGAGCATTTCCTCCCGATCAGAACCAACAGGACCTATATGACGACTGAGGAAATCAAGACGGGCGGACATTTTGTGTGATGGATAAGTGGTGCGCAAACTAGGCTCATCCGTATGATATCGAGCCACTCACTCCATAGTTGAAAATTCCTTTCGCGCAACTCTGATACACTAGAATCTTGAGTCATGCAGAGACGGTGGAAAATAAGCCATCGGCATCTGCAATGACCTGTTTCCTCATCGCGCGACGGTTTTTTTTGATCAGTTTCCACAGACTTGGTGCAAATCTCTCGGTGAAACCATGTTCGGTCAGCCAGTAAGACAAAGTAGCCAAGTCATTTTCATCGCCCAAAAGATCGCCAAGTTCTGCTAACTTTGGATCCATGGGTTCCGCAGACTCAGGCAGGAAGCCTGCCGCTCCCATGAACGCCTTCAATGCCTTGCGCGATTCATGGAAACCTTCTTCGTTGCGGAAATCGAGTGAGGAAAATCGCGAACACACTTTTTTCTGCAAGCGCTTCGCTCCATTACGGGTGATTTTTTGCAAGCTCTCCACGGGCAGTTCCATCAAGGCTTTGCGAGCCTCTGCAACCCGCTCATGGCACCACGCGATGATCTCGATGGGTGGCCGCCGCGCTGCAGAATGCGTGTGTTGATCGAGCAATCCAAAGATCGCCTTGCTGATGGTAATCTCTTTTTCCCAATCAAGTTTTTGCCACGTTTTCATGCGTGAAACCGCGTTTCTAGGCCCTGAAAGCAAACGCCCAATGACTTGGATCTCAGCCGCAGCATCCTTCAGTTGGAATAGCGAAAATCCACCGCGCAGAGATTTTCCCAGCTTCCGGATGGCATGCACCTCTGCAGCCACGCGGCCTTTTGAGTCTAACAGACCATTGAGCTGTTGGGCCATCGCATTGCAGCCACTATCGAGCTGGGAACGCACAAATTCGGCATCGGACTGGGACAATAAACGCATGGGAGTGCAGTAAATCTGACGCGCAAGCTTTTGTCAGTGACAAGTTTGTGACAATCGAGGACTGCCTCAGCCCAGCCAAACAGATTTCAAATACGCATCCCCGCTGAAATCTGCTGGCATCGGCGCACATCGCGACTGCATGGGGCGGCGGATCGCGATGCGAAGCTGGCGCTGCAAGTCATTCAGGCCTAGCGTCCGACAGTTAGTGGAGCACAGCATCCAGCCATCAGCAGTCAGCAGCTCGGCAGCCAGTGCTGCGAGTTCACCGAAGTCTTGCTCCACTCGGAAGACTTTTCCCTTGTCGTCCCTTGAAAACGTCGGTGGATCTAAGACAATTCCATCAAATTTGCGTCCTTGTTTCGCGAACCGCCGCAACCAGTGGAATACATCTCCCTTGCAAAAATGATGCACGTCTGGATCGAGCTGGTTGTGGCGGAAATTTCGTTTCGCCCAGTCAAGATACGGCTGCGAAAGATCCAGTGTGGTGGTCTCCGCGCCAGCCAGCGCCGCCGCTACAGAAAAGGCACCTGTGTAAGCAAATGCGTTGAGCAAACGCTGGCCTGAGGCCATCCGCCTGCCCACCTCAAGGCGGTTGTCTCGCTGATCCAGAAAAATCCCCTGCGAGTAGCCGGCCTGAAAAGAAATCTCTGAGACCACACCATTTTCTCGAATAAGGAACGGCTCATTGCACCCCCCACCAGCAAGATGGCACGGCGATTCTTTCTGATGCTGCTCCAACCTTTTCCAATAACACGAGACTGCCATGTCCCGCACCCATTCCCTCACCTCAGGTGCAAGCTCATCATCTGGCGTCGATACCAGCCACCGCCCAGCATACGTTTCCAAAATCAATCCCGGTAGCCCATCACCACTGCCATCAATCAGCCGCACAGCATCTGTCTGCGCATTCAGTAGGTCAGAGCGTTTCGTCACCGCCGTTTGTAAAAGCAAATGCATCCCAACCCGCAAGCTAAGAACCCAACACACGACCAACCAGTGCGAATTTCGCAATGATACAAAATCTTATCACGATGATGCACCCACATAAAAGGTCTCCCAATCTTCCAATCTCACAATCTCCAATCTCACAATCTCCCATCCATTTCACCTTGTCTTCCTTGGCGCCTTAGCGGTCCAACCCTCTTCCCTTCCAATCCCCCATCCTCATGCCCCGGAACTCCGCCAAATCCTTTCTCCGACACCTGCGTGTTTTCCGCGTTGTCGTCGTCTCCGTGGCGATGCACGCCTTTCACTAAATTCACTCCGGCAACAAATAAAGTGTTCGAGTAAACTTTTTTAAACTAAAGATCTAACGGTTTTCTAAACTAAGTCGTGCTGATATCACACCCAATTCTTCACCCCTTTTCAACTCACCCCATCCTGCCTGATATACGCACCTACGCAAACAAATTCCTTGCAAAATTAGGGAAATTTGGGGCATATTCCCAGATACA
>JAYULG010000437.1:0-6842 GCA_043763755.1 Akkermansiaceae bacterium
GATTTTGTGTGTCGTGATTTTGTGTGTCGTGATTTTGTGTGTCGTGATTTTGTGTGTCGTGATTTTGTGTGTCGTGATTTTGATTTGTGTCTGTCGTGATTTTGTATGTGCCTGTCGTGATTTCTGTCGTGATTTCGGTTGGTCTCATAATTGTCGGCGCATCGGCAGTGACTGTGGATACAGTGACGAAGCAGGAATTTACGGGAAGGTCGTGCGAGAGGTCGGCTCCGGGTAGAACTAGGGTGGACGGTGTGCCGGGATATTTGAAGTGGCCTAATTCTAGAGGGGAGCGCAGTGCGGCTGCGATTGGGGAAGACGATCGCAGAAGTGGAAAAGACAAAGTTTTTTGGTGCTGCTAGGAGATCGAATGGCCCTTAAGAATACCGAAAAAATCTCCATCAAACCTGTCTTTGTGTTCCTCCATCTCAATCTCCCGCTTTCCAAACTTGGCGGCTTGGCGGTTCAATTTTTCCAATTCGCGCCACTTTGATCATGCAACAAGCGATACCACAGTGCTGTGTGGGAGCATCAATTTCCCATGCTGGACAAAACGGGCAGCCTCTGGCATCCATCCGCCCCCATGTTAGAGTTAGCGAAAGCCTATGAACCCAAAGCCGTCGAAGCCATATGGTATGCGGCGTGGATTGAGGGAAAATGTTTCGAGGCGGATCCATCCTCGGCTAAAAACGGATACTCAATCGTGATTCCCCCGCCGAATGTCACTGGCATCTTGCATCTTGGCCATGTGCTTAACAACGCGCTGCAGGATATTCTCGCACGCCGGGCAAGGCAGGATGGCAAGGAGGTTCTCTGGCTACCTGGCACGGACCACGCTGGCATCGCGACTCAATCAAAGGTGGAGCGAGTGCTGCGGGAAGAAGAAGGACTCACCCGCCATGACTTGGGCCGTGAGGAGTTTCTCAAACGCGTCTGGGATTACAAAAACAAGCACTCAGATATCATCATCAATCAACTCAAGCGCCTCGGGTGCTCGTGCGACTGGAGCCGCGAGCGGTTCACGATGGATGCACCCTACACTCAATGGGTGAGTCATGTGTTTGTAGAGTTATTTAAAAAGGGCCTTATCTATAGGGGGAAACGCATGGTAAATTGGTGCCCGGCTTCCCTCACGGCTCTTTCTGATGAAGAAGTGATCATGACTCCGCAGCGCTCGAAGTTATACTTTATGAAGTATGAGCTTTCGGACGCTCCGGGCGAGTATCTAGAAATTTCTACAACTCGCCCTGAAACATTGATGGGCGATGTGGCAGTGGCAGTGAACCCCAAAGACGCGCGGTTTTCCCAATACATCGGACGCACCGTGAACCGTCCTTTTCCGCATGCAGAAATTCCAATCATCGCAGACGATCATGTGGATATGGAGTTTGGCACGGGTGCCCTCAAAATCACACCAGCGCATGATAAAACGGATTTTGAAATTGGTATCCGCCATGGTTTAGATATCATTGAGGTGCTCACACCAGATGCCCACATACAATGCCCGGAATGCCCGGAGTTGGATGGGCTGGATCGCTTCGTAGCTCGCCGCAAAGCTGCTGCGATGTTAGAGGAAAGAGGCTTGCTCATCCGCATTGAAGAATATGAGAACAACGTGGGCTACTCGGAGCGCGGCGGTGTGCCCATCGAGCCACGCATCTCGATGCAGTGGTTCTTAAAATATCCATGCATCACAGAAGCCGCAGCCGCCGTGGCTAGTGGAGAGATCCAATTCCGCCCTGCACGTTGGGCAAAGACTTATGCGCACTGGATGGAAAATTTACAAGATTGGTGTATCAGCCGCCAACTGTGGTGGGGCCACCAGATCCCTGTGTGGTATCGCAAAGATAAGTTAGAATCTCTGAAAAATGCTGAGGCACTTGGCATGGCAGATTTCTCTAGTGGAGATATCTATGTAGGAATTGATGCACCAGCAGACGTAGATGAATGGACTCGCGATGCAGATGTGATGGACACTTGGTTTTCATCGTGGCTATGGCCATTTGCCACCATGGCAGATGTAGGTAAAGAAACTCCATCTCTACATAAATTCTATCCGACTGATGATCTTGTCACTGGCCCAGATATTATATTTTTCTGGGTGGCACGGATGATCATGGCTGGCTATGAGTTCACCGGAAAATTGCCATTTAAGAATGTCTATTTCACATCGATCATCCGCGATCTCAAGGGCCGTAAGATGTCTAAATCGCTTGGGAATTCGCCAGATCCGGTGGAGCTCATGGAAAAATATGGTGCGGATGGGCTGCGCTTCGGGTTAATGCGCATCGCCCCGGTGGGCAGTGATCTGCGCTTCGACGAGGTATCTGTGGAGGAGGGTCGGAATTTCGCAAACAAACTCTATAATGCATGCCGACTCCGCCAGATGGGCGGTGAGCCATATCAACCATTTAGCGGTTTCGAGGGTCTGCGTTCATATCATCTCAATGCGATGGCCAAGCTGGATGAGCTTAGCAGCGATCTACAACGGCTATATGGCGAGTATCGTTTTGGCGAGATTGCTCAAAGGTTATATGAATTTCTATGGAATGACTTTTGTGATAAGTTCCTTGAGGCACTCAAACTCGATCTCCGCGATACTGCATTGCCCGCAGCGAAGGAACGCACACTGGGAGTTTTCGATATCATCATGGGCCGCTATCTCCAGTTGCTGAGTCCGTATATGCCTCACGTGACTGAAGAGCTATCAGAGCGGATGGGATATATGGCAGCAGGCGAATTTCTTATGGAGAAGACGTTGCCTGTGGAGAAATTGCTTGCTCCCCTAGATGCACAAGTTGTGGCTAACGCCCAACAAATCGCTGGAGATATCTACGAAGCCGCAGGCCGTATTCGTAATTTAAAAGCCGAGTATAAAGTCGGCTCTCGCAAGGACATCCGGCTGATCATCAAGAGCGCTCCGCCATGGCTAGCTGAAGAATCCACGGTGCTTGCTTTGCTGGTGGGTGCGGCAGAAATTTTGATCGACTCTTCTTACGCAGCGCCAAAAGGCACGCCAGCCGCCGTCACCGCTGTAGGCGAAGTTTACTTGCCGCTAGACGGTTTAATTGATGTCGAGGCTGAGCAAGCGCGGCTGACCAAAGAAGTTTCGATTACCGAACTCGAGATCAAAAAGTGCGAGGGCAAGCTGGGCAATGCGAGTTTCGTGGATAGAGCACCGCCTGAGGTGGTGGCGCAGGAGCAAGCACGTCTTGCAGAATGGAAAACGAAACTCGCGCAACTCTGTGAGATGCTCGATCATTGAGGATCTCGCTTGGCGTTGCACATATTCGAGTGCATCTTCTGGCAAGAAAACGACGAATGAAAATTATCAGTTATACCGATTCTAAATACGTATCATTTGTGCGCAGCCTCACTCGCCGCGCCCTCCCTCAACAAGGCGTGAGCGATTTAGTCTCAGAAATCATCGCAGAAGTGGCACTCAAAGGAGATGAGGCATTGGTGACATTTACCAAGCGCTTTGATAGCGCAACACTCACCGCGAAGGGGCTATTCATTTCAGAAGCAGAATTTGCTCTAGCAGAAAAATCTGTCACAGCGGCCACCAAACAAGCCGTCGAGCGGAGTCTTACAAATATCCATGCGTTTGCGAAAAAAAGTCTGCGCAAAGATTGGTCTGCAAAAAATGCGGAAGGGGCCACGGTGGGTGAGCGTTTTACCCCATTTGATCGCGTGGGCGTGTATGTCCCTGGAGGTAAAGCACCATTGGTCTCCACCGCCTTGATGACCGCTGGATTCGCCCAAGCGGCGGGCGTGCCTGAAATCATCGCCGCAACGCCTTGCGGGGCAGATGGCACCGTGAATCCATCACTCCTCTATGCCCTGAAAGCCGCAGGCGTGACGGAGGCCATTCGCGTAGGTGGCGCCCAAGCGATTGCTGCTCTCGCATTGGGAACTCGCACGATCCGCCCGGTGGATCGGATCGTGGGTCCGGGAAATAGCTTCGTCGTCGAGGCAAAACGTCAACTCATCGGCGCGGTGTCCATCGATTTACTGCCTGGTCCGAGTGAAATTCTCATCCTTGCCGACAAGACTGGAAACGCGAGCTTCATCGCCGCCGATATGCTCGCTCAGGCAGAGCACGGAGGAGATAGCACGGTGGGTTTTGTGACCGACTCTAAAGCCTTGATTGGAAAGGTCGTCAAAGCCATCGAAGTGCAGCTCGCCACCCTATCGCGAGCTAAGATCATTCGCGAGGTTTTGAAGCGCGGCACCTTTTTGATTCATGTAAAATCGCTGGCGGACGGCGTGGCAATTTCGAATCAATTCGCACCCGAGCACCTCTCGCTTATCACCGCAGATGAGGCCCGCTGGTTGCCACAAATTCGCACGGCAGGTGCCATCTATCTTGGGAATGACTCACCAGTGGCAGTGGGAGATTTCCTCGCTGGCCCTAGTCACACTCTTCCTACCGGTGGTGCTGGACGCTCGTTTTCTGGCCTCAGGGCAGATCATTTCCAACGCCGCACCAGCATCGTCAGGCTTGATCCTAGCTCTGTGAAAAAATCGCTCTCTACCGTGCTTGAGTTCGCCAGAATCGAAGGGCTTGATGCCCACGGCAGATCGACTGCTATTCGCCTCGAATAACGTGATGTAGCATCTTCACCGCCTGCCATGCTGCCGCCACATCATGGATGCGGAAAATATGTGCACCCCGCCGCATGGATGCGCTGATGCATGCTACGGTTCCTGCGTCTCTTTCCGTGGCGATGGGTAAGTTAAGCACCTCTCCAATCACCGTTTTACGCGATACCGGGACAAGTATAGGTCTCCCAAAAACCTGAAGTTTCTCTAACTCGCGATAAATTGTTAGATTATCTTCTCGTTGTTTTGCGAAGTCGATTCCTGGATCCAGTATCAGCCCATCCAGCGGCATACCCGCAGCGAGAGCTATATTAATTTTCATCTCAAAAAAGTTGTGTAACTCCACCATCACATCTGGCCAATGTTGCGAAAAATGCGGCACTTTCGGCTCGCCAACACTATGCATGATGAGCAGTGCTGTGTCGTGTAATGCACAGCTTCGTGCATTTTTATCATCTGGCAAGGCTCCCATATCATTGAGAATTTCCACCTTCCCCAGACATAGCAATTTTTCCACCACTTCTGGGCGCCACGTATTTGCAGATAAGATCGGCGGCCACACTTGTAATTCATCGAGGGGTGCGAGTCCTTGCCATGCCTCTTCCCACCGCTCTATGAATCCGGCAAAGCGCCGTAGCTCCTCATCCACGCTGATGGCGGCTCGGTTCGTCCGCGCACTTTCCGCCCCGACATCGATGATGTCTGCACCGGACAAGAGTTGTGCCCGCGCTTGGCGAATCGCACTCGTGAAATCCAGAGTCCCATCTCCAGAAAATGAATCATCGTTCACATTCACGATTCCCATCAACAGTGGCCGCCGGGGAAAGTGAATCTCGCGATCAGGTAACTGCATGCGCATGACACTGGAATAAACTTCAGGGTGAAAAATGCAATCTTCCCCCTCATCCCGCTTGCCGATAGCGGGTCGGTGATTACGCTGCCGCCATGTCATCGTCCTTCGGCCAGCTCTTCCGCATTCATACCTTCGGTGAGTCACATGGTGGCGGTGTGGGGGTGGTCATCGATGGTTGCCCACCGCGCATCGCAGTTTCACTAGAGAACATTCAGCATGAGCTAGACCGCCGCCGCCCGGGCCAATCCGAGATCGTCACCCCGCGCAAAGAGGCAGACATCGCAGAAATTCTCTCCGGCATTCAAGACGGGCTCACCCTCGGATGTCCCATCACCATTCTCGTTCGCAACACAGACCAACGCCCGGGTGCCTATGACGAAATGGCCGCGAAATATCGCCCGAGCCACGCAGACTACACCTACGATGCAAAGTATGGCATCAGGTCCGCATCCGGGGGCGGGCGCGCATCCGCACGCGAGACGATTGGCCGCGTCGCCGCTGCTGCCGTGGCCCGCCAAGTCCTCGATTCACTCCAGCCAGGCATCGAGATTCTCGCATGGGTAAAATCCATCCAAGACCTCAATGCCAGCGTCGATCCCGAGACCGTCACCGCTGACATGATCGAATCGAACATCGTCCGCACGGGCGATCCCACCATGTCCGATGCGATGATTGAGCGGATCAAAGCGATCCGCTCTGATGGGAATTCCGTGGGTGGCGTGATTGAGTGCGTCATTCGCAACTGCCCAGCCGGCCTCGGCGAGCCGATTTTTGACAAGCTCGAGGCAGATCTCGCCAAAGCCATGCTTTCGCTGCCTGCGACCAAGGGATTTGAAATCGGCTCTGGCTTTTCCGGCACGCTTCTTACGGGCCGCGAGCACAACGATGCATTCCGCATGGTGGAGGGAGAAGTCCGCACAGCCACTAACCGCTCCGGCGGAGTCCAAGGCGGAATTTCAAATGGCGAGCCGATTATTTTCCGCATCGCCTTCAAGCCCACCGCCACCATCATGAGCAACCAACAAACTGTCACCGCCGGCGGCGAAAACACCGAGCTACAGGGGAAAGGCCGCCACGATGCCTGTGTCCTGCCCCGCGCCGTGCCCATCGTGGAAGCCATGGCCACGCTCGTCCTCACCGATCATCTGCTGCGCCAACGCGCCATCTGTTTATAAAATTTCCGCACGCCCATGTCATTCGATTCTATCCCCCAGCTTGGCCTTGGCACCTCGGTTTTGATCATTTTCGCCCTCTGCGCAGCCTTCGTCGTCGTGCGCGGAATGACCCGCCTCATCATTGGCACCCTCGCCATCGGCATCAGTGCGTGGCTCGCATTTCTCGTCTGGCAACAAGCCCCCGCCCTCTCCAACCAATGGACCGGAAAATC
>JAYULG010000438.1:0-6824 GCA_043763755.1 Akkermansiaceae bacterium
CGATAGGCTTGAGAGATATTTGCATAAACCGCTGAGTATTCATCTGTATCATATTCGGCACCGATACCGCCCAACAAGATATGGCTAGTCTCATCCTTACTCGTAAGTGGGCTAAGTAGATTGACCTTATCTAGATTCTTTGTTTCCTTCACCTGTTGCCGGATATTCTCCAAGCGAACACTTGGCGTGATGGAAAATTTCCCGAAGGTGAATTTGTTTTCTGCAAATACAGGTAAATAAAACACCTCACGCTCAGATTCACGGCGGGCCACGCCGGAATAGGAAGCTGGGCCGGCGCCACGGGAATCTGTACGTGGTGAATCCACATGATATGCCTGGATGCCAGTGCTGAAGGTATGCTGGAAATCTTTACCCCAATTCACGCGGTAGCGCGCATCGAATCCGAACGTCTCAAATTTCTGATTTTCTATCCCATTTGAGTTAGCATTAGGCCCAGCGGGGAGCGTGCCAAAGCCACCATTGCGCTGGCGCAAGCTGAAGCGTGTGTAGTCTGTCCACCAAGTGCTGGCAGTGAAAAAAGACTCCGGATTCGGCTCCACCTCATAGGTCAATGTCACAGAATCCCTATCTAATGAAAATCGATCAAACTCACGGCTGGACTTTAGGCTCCCTGAATTAAAGTCTGCAACGCTCAAGCCACCCGGCTCGCCGTGATCTTCATCATAGGTATCCGCTTTAAAGATAATTTTCCCACCGTTATCGAGCGAGTAGAGAAGCTTGACCGCGGCATTGCTCAAATCGAAGTCACTATTAGCCGAACGGAATCCATCTGACTGGATATGATTATAGTATAGATAGTATCCAAGCTTTCCTACAGTTCCATCCGCTGAGGTAAAGGTAGAGTATAAATCATCACTGCCCACGATGTGCTGCGTGCGGAGTGAGAATGGTTTATCCGTGCGGGGGCGGTGAGTGATATAGTTCAGCGCACCGCCGGGCTGCGGGCCATACTGAAGTGCCGCGCCACCATGGAGAAACTCAATCCTATCCACCGTATCAAGTGGCGGAGTATAGTATGCTTCTGGATATCCTATCTGATCCGCATGGATCGGAAGGCCATCTCTCAGCACTTGAGTGAACTGCGCGCGGTGTGGACTCAGGCCGCGGTAGCCGATGCTGACGAGAGGCGATGATTCTTCTGACAGCAGCAAGCTCGGGGTCTGCGAAAGTGCTTGCCGATAATTGTTCCCAATAATTTTTGCCTGAGCATCTAAATCAATCACTGCGGTTTTCTTACCCGAAAAAATTGAAGCCCCAGTCACCGCTGGTAGCCAACCCCTTTGGTCTGTTTCGTCTGCCTCAGACTCAGCCGTGACGACCATGGCATCCAAAGTCTTAAGCGCGTCTTGGCCCAGCGCATTAAATGAAAGCGGAAAGCTCGCGGCAAACATGGCGAGCCGGAGGATTGTGGAAGTGGAATAATTCATGATTGTATTGCTATTGAGATTCTTTCGCATTTGCGAGACCGGAGAGAACCCCTCGCTGGCCCTCGCGTCAATTCATTTTATCGCACGAATTTGGTAACCAAGGGCTTGCTGCCGCCCAGCCCGCCCAAAACGGGCCAAAATATCCGCGATGGACCTTTGGCGGCAGATGGTCAGTATCCGCGCCGCCTCATGTCTGCCTTGCTTTCTGCCAATGAAATTCGCCTCACTTTCGGTTACCAAACCTTACTGGATGGGGTGACACTTGCCGTTTCCGCCGGCGAAAAAACCGGGATGGTGGGCCGAAATGGTTGTGGCAAGACCTCGCTCCTTAAAATTCTCACTGGCCAGCAAATGGCAGACTCTGGGGAAATTTCACTGCGCCGCGCCCTTCGCGTGGGCTATCTGCCACAGGAATTCGAACTGGATGGCGAGCTGACGGTGCAGGAAAATATCGCTTCCGGCGCGGCTGACATCGTCGAGGCGATCCGCCGCTATGAAAATGGTGAGGGCACGGATGGCGAGCTAAACGATCTCCTTCATCTGATAGATCATGCGGATGGCTGGAATCTTGATTCCCGGATCAAAGCGGCGTCCACCGCGCTTGGCACGCCTCCGCTGGACGCCATCGTCGGCCCTCTATCGGGTGGCGAAAAACGCCGGGTCGCACTCTGCCGCGCCCTTGCTTGCCAGCCAGATCTGCTTTTGCTTGATGAGCCGACGAATCACTTGGATGCGGAATCCATCCGTTGGCTGGAAGACTACCTCAAGGGCTTTCCCGGTGCTGTGATCTTTGTAACTCATGATCGCTATTTCCTCGATGTGATCGCCACCCGCATCATTGAGATCGATCAAGGGCGGGCATTTTCCCACCCCGGAAATTACACGGCTTTCCTTGAATCCAAGGCCATCCGCCAACAAATCGCTGGCCAGACCGAGCGCCGCCGCCAGCGATTTTTGCGCGAGGAGCTCGAGTGGGTGCGCTCTGGCGTGAAGGCACGCGGCACAAAACAAAGGACGCGGCTGGATAAATTTTATGAGATCGAGGGCATGGAAGCCCCACCCGAGGAACGGGAAATGGACCTGCTCATTCCACCGCCGCCAGACTTGGGAAACATCGTCGTGGAGCTGGAAAGCGCGGGGGTAAACGTAGGTTCTGAAAAATCCCCGCGTTGGCTATTTCGCAATCTCACACTCAGCCTCCGCCCTGGCCAGTGTACCGGCATCGTCGGTAGAAACGGTGTGGGTAAGACGACGCTACTGAAGCTATGCCTCGGCCAGCTAGACCCCACCGAGGGCACTGCCACCACGGGCAAGCGCGTGAAGGTGAACTACATTGATCAAACGCGCATGCAGCTCGATGGCACTGGCTCGCTGCTAGATGAAATTTCTGATGGCAACGAAAAGCTCATGTTTGGAAATCAGCCGCTTGGAGCGCGCAACTATCTCCGCCGCTTCTTGTTTGATGATAAGCGCATCAACGAGCGCGTAGATCTGCTATCCGGCGGTGAGCGCGCCCGGCTGATGCTTGCCAAAGTGCTGAAAAATGGTGGCAACGTAATCGTGCTAGACGAGCCCACCAACGATCTCGATCTCCCATCACTGCGGATGTTAGAAGAGGCGCTGGCCGTCTTCGATGGCACGGTGATTGTGGTTTCCCACGATCGTTATTTTCTGGATCGGATTTGTGATCAGATCATCGCCTTCGAGGACAATGGCATCGCCGTGCAAGCGGGAAACTACTCTTATTATCTCGAAAAACGCCAAGGCCGCGAAGCCGCTGAGCGAGCACAAGCCCAAGCGGCTGCGAAAGAAGCTGCGGCCCGCCTGAAAGCTGCAACCACGCAGGCCATCCCGGCAAAAAAAGGCCGCAAACTTACTTTCAGCGAGAAGAACGAACTCGAAGGAATGGAAACCACCATCCATGCCATTGAGCAAGAAGCAGAAGGAATCGAAGCGCTGCTGCATGACCCAGAATTCATTGCAAAGCGCTTCGCAGAGATTCCCGAGCTGGTGGCGAAATTAGAACACGCTAAGGCCAAGACCGCTCAACTTTATACGCGCTGGGAAGAACTCGAAGCACTCCGCGAAGCGAGTTGATCGAAGTGGAATGCTCGAAAACGAGAGAGATTGTAATTTTCAAAACAATCGCTACGTTCTGCGGGTGATGAAAAGCAAGCTACTAGTTCATGGAGTTTGGGCGTGCGCTGCGATCATCGCTTTGAGCCTTGGATGGCAGTCTGGGAAGCCAGCAACCGACAATTCCGCGCTTAGCGGAACAGAAGTCATCGGCGCAATGTCTAACACTTTTGGCGCAACATCGACTCGTAGCCCGCAACATCGACCCGTAGCCCGCACGAGGAAGGAAGACGCAGAAAGTGCGCTTGAAGGTTTATTCGGCAAGATCGCAACTGGAAATCCAAATCTTGAGATACTGGCCACTCAAGCATTTCAGGATTCGAATCCCATCACCCGGCGGCTTGCTTTCAGCCGTCTCCTCGAAGCACTCACTCCCGAGAATGCAGAAGAAATCCGTGGCCACCTCATCACTCTTGGAGCAGACGGTGATCAATGGCGCGATTTTCACTACAGTTGGGGAGCAATGTCTGGGAAAGCAGCATTTGACCACGCCACCACCAGCCGCGAGCAAGATCTAGCGGCCACCATGACGGGTTGGGCTGCCGCAAATCCCACAGAGGCACTCGCCATGCTTGGCAATCTTCCGGCAGAAGTGAATGGCCAGCGGGATGAACTCATCGCCAGCATCGTCTCCGGCCTCGCCCACCGGGATTCAGCAATGGCGGCAGACCTTGTCATGAAATTGGCGAGAGAGGGCAATGGGCAAGCAGGTGAGCTAATGGAAATAGTGGCTAGAGAAGCACTCCGCACTCAAGGCCCAGAGCAAGCCAGCGTGTGGGCAGAATCTCTCCCCGAGGGTCCGCTCAAGGGCAGCGCGATGAGCCGCATCGCAGAAGCATACGCGCGGAAAAGCCCACAAGCCGCAGCCGCATGGGCTGCCCGATTTGCGAATAAAGATTATGCATCGAGTGCGATTGAGGTAATCGGTGGGCGCTGGGCGGAAACTGATCCGACAGCCGCTGTGAATTGGTTGGTGGATCTTCCTGCCGGCAGCGGCCAGAATGCTGGGCTCAGCAGGGCATTTAGCGATTGGGAAGATCGTGATCCAGCCGCAGCCGGGGAGTATCTTCTCGCGATGCCGCATTCCCAAAAACGGGATGCTGCCATCAGCGGATTTGCGACTGGGTATGCATGGCAAAACCCGCAGCTCGCCATCGCGTGGGCACAAGACATCCGAGACCCAGCCTTACGCCAATCTTCCATCACACGCGCCGGGCAAGCATATTTCCGTGTGGATCCCACTGGGGCGCAGGCATGGATGGAAACGAGTGGCCTATCCCAGACAGCCCAACAGGAAATCAGACAGGGAAGGCGCTAAACTTAGAAATCACGTTGGAACCACCCCGGGACCGCCAACGTCTTCCGCGTTGGCTAGTGAATCAGGTCATCCACCGTAAAAGTGTGACAAAAATGCATCGCTTCATTGAACCAATATCCCATCTTCTCCTCTGTGACCGAAATCAAACAAGACACACATCTTAAATCCATAGGCTACCTACTTTGGATCTTTGGATTTACCGGCGCTCATCGCTTTTACTTCGGAAAGCCTATCTCTGGAGCGATCTGGTTTTTCACTCTCGGCCTACTAGGAATTGGCTGGTTGATCGATCTCTTCCTGATTCCTCGGATGTATCGCCAAGCCAATCAACGTTACACTCGCGGCCCATACGACTATTCGCTCGCTTGGATCTTACAGACATTTGTCGGCCCACTCGGTATCCACCGATTTTATATGGGGAAGATCATTACCGGCATTCTATGGCTCCTCACTGGCGGGCTTTTCCTCGTGGGTTGGCTCTACGATTTCTGCACTCTCAATCGCCAAGTGGATGACAAAAACCGCAAGTAATACTTTGAGCATTCTTAAGTATTTCAAGAACCCACTTTCTACCATAGGTATTCTCATAGGCTCGGTATGGGTATTCCACGGGCTTTATAGTAAAATCCTCGGTGGTGTGCCGCGCCACCGCCTCATCGTGGGGCGCATCTTGGGAGAAGGCATTGCAGATTTTGCAACCATTGCGATTGGCCTAGCTGAAATCATGTTAGGCATCTGGGTTTTCAGCGCATGCTTCCGGAAAACTTGTGCATCGTTACAAACGCTTGCACTTGTAGCGATGAATTCTCTAGAAATCTATCTTGCCAAAGATCTACTCATATCAGCACTCGGCATGGTGATGCTCAATGTATTATTTCTCTCACTTGTCTGGTATTGGGCGGTGGCACCCTGCTCAAGCGGCAAACCATCCCATCTGCCATAGCCCACAGGTGGTGAACAGTCCGCCGAGTGCGGCCCATACCATCGTGAACCACAGGTGCACTGCGGTTTCCAGAGGTTTTCCGCGCCACAATTCGCTTCGATAGACGAACCATTGGAAATACAGTCTGATCAGCCAGAATGCGGCGAGTGAGCCATTCAGCCACAATCCAGCTCTCGTGGAATCGAGGAAAATCGCGGGTGCTAAGATGCATGGAATTCCCATCAAGACCAATGCTAGGCAAATGAAAAATATATGCACATGGAAGATCGATTGGTTTACAGGAGTGAGTTTTCTAGCATCTTCAGCCCACTTTAGTTTTTTACTGATCGGAAGATGCAAGATTGCAAGGAGAAGTAATCCCGCACCAGCGATTTGTAATAGTATGTATAAGATTTCGATCATTCTAAAGTTAAGATAAATACACTCACCCAAGGCGTGATTTTAAATTCTTCTTTCAGCTTGAAATGTGCATCCTCCCAGCATCTCCGCCAGCTTGAAGCCGAGTGGAAGTGGAGAAATCCTGGACCAAAAGCGATGAAGTTTGCAAGGTCTCGAATATGTTCTACAAGCACTACCCTTCCGCCAGAAGCCAAGCAACGGCGTGCTTCATTGAACCATATCGTTCGTTCACTTTCGCTGCGCAGTTCGTGAATTGCTAAAATTCCAAAAACCACATCGGTAAAGCCGCTGGTAACTGGCCAGTATTCAAATGGCGCTGGAATGGTGGGGTCTGTCGGTGGGAATTTGCGACGTGCTCTTTGGATGGAAGCTTCAGTCATCTGCACTGGATCGTAATGGTCTAGCACAGTCCATCGCTGTGGAGTCAGGCGATCAAATAGATCTACAGAAGATTCATCAAATCCCGAGTGACAGAAAATCATGTGGCCTCGGCCCGCTCCTTCCAACGCACGGGCGAGCCAGCGCAAACGATAGAGATCTGAGCAATCATATACCAAGTGAGAAACGCTCAGAGACCCAA